>NZ_JBHRSJ010000031.1:213236-227869 GCF_042643485.1 Azotobacter bryophylli
GATACCGAGAGCCCCTCATCCTCATGCACTTTCGCCTCCGAAGAGCTCTGCTGGCGCTGGCCGCCATGCTGATGCTGCCTGCTTGCCAGGCAGTCGCCGGCCAGTGTGAGCGCATCGTCGCCACCGGCGATCCCGAGTTGCCGCCTTACCTCTGGCAGGACCCGGAAAATCCAGGGCGACTGGTCGGCGCCGCTGCCGATCTGCTCGATCAGCTCGGCAAGGCGTTGGGCGTCAGGATCGACACCATCCATACCGGCGCCGGTCCCCAGGCCGAGGCGGACGCCGAGAGCGGGCGAGTCGACCTGCTGATCGGCACCACGCCGAATGCGAGTCGACGGCAGTCTCTGGATTTCATCGAGCCGGCGCCGTTCGTCCTGTCCAGCAGTGTCTGGGTGCGCCGGGATCAGGGCTTCGCCTACGGCGGCTGGAACGATCTGTACGGTCATTCCGGTGTGGTTCTGGCCGATGGCAGGCTGGCTCGGGAGTTCGATCCGTTGTCCGGCGCCTATCTGCCGCTGCAGGAGGCGTCCGCATTGCCCGAGGCTTTGCGTACGCTGCAGCAGGGCAGGGCCGACTATCTGCTCCACGAATCCCTTTCCACCCAGGCGGTCGCCGAGCGGCTGGGGATGCTCGGGGAGGTTCGGGCAATTGAGCCGCCGATCACCAGCGAGGGGCTGTATCTGGCTATCTCCCGAGACTCCGCCTGCAACGAACCGGCGCTGCGCGAGCGGTTGGCCTCCGGGATGGCCGAACTGGTCGCCAATGGGGTACCGGAGCAGTTGCTGCAACGAAACCTGGAACGCTGGAAAGCGTGGCAGCGGGCCGAGCCCCTCAATGAGTAGGAATGTCTTTTCCATGAATAAAGCAGGTTTATCCATTGCCCTGGTCATGCTGGGCCTGGTCGGCTGCAGCAATCACCCGGCACCCGAGGAGCAGCTGCGCCTGAGCGAGCAGGCACTGGACCAGGCCAAGGCCGTCGGAGCCTCTGCTGAGGCGGACGAACTGGCGCTGGCACAGGACAAGCTCCAGCAGGCCCGGATCGCCTTCGACCGCGGCAAGTACCGGAAGGCGCGCATGTTGGCCGAGCAGGCCGAGCTGGACGCGCGCCTGGCCGAGGCGAAGGTGTTGACGCAGAAGAGACAGAAGCAGCTGAGCGAGCTGGAGCAGCAGGTCGAGTCGCTTCGCAAGCAGTTGGGAGCGCTGTGATGAAACAATGGCAACTGAACTCCATCGCCCTGCTGGCATTGACACTGCTGGCCGGCTGTTCCACTTCGTCCAGCCCTCGGCAGGCCTTGGCTGAGGCCAAAGCGGACTTCGAGGCGGTGAGCAAGCCTCCGGCGATACAGCAGAGCACCGAGCAGAATCTGCACCAGGCCGACGAGTCGTTGGCACGGGCCGAGCGCCTGTCCCATTACTGGGGCAATGGCCGGGAGGTCGTGCACTATGCCTACCTGAGTAGTCGCTATAGCGCGATTGCCCGCGAGCAGGGCGCACAGAATCTGGCCGGCGAGCGGATCTCGGGACTCGAGCGGGAGCGTGCGCGCCTGGAGCTGGCACTGCACGAGTCGCAGCAGCTCGGGGGCGAGCCCAAGGGCGAATGGCTCGAGATGCAACTGGCCAGCCTGGCTTCCAGCGAGGCGGGGCGCGGCCTGGTCGTGACCCTGGGGGATGTCCTGTTCGATACCGGGCGGGCCGATCTCAAGCCGGCGGCGACGCGCAGTCTGCTGCAGGTGGCTTCGTTCCTGCGGGTCAACGAGAACCGGGCGGTACGCATCGAAGGCTACAGCGACAACCAGGGCGATGCGCAGCAGAACCTGGAGCTTTCCCGTGCCCGGGCGCAATCGGTCAGCGCCATGCTGGTGGATCTGGGGATCTCGCCCCAGCGAATCCAGGTCAAGGGCTATGGGGACGCCCACCCCATCGCGGAAAACGCCTCCGCCAGGGGCCGTGCGCTCAACCGGCGGGTCGAGATCGTGGTTTCGGACGAAAAGGGCGTGCTCGGCGCGGAGCGCTGAGTACAGTCCCGAGCGCCCGTTGGGCGCTCAGCCCCTGTCTTCCTTACGCTCCTTGGCATCCAGCTCGACGTTGCGCTGGCGGATGCGCTCGAGCTGCTCCGGGCTGAGGGGCAGCTTCTTCGCCGAGTCGCGCAGCAGCATCAGGCTGCCGATCACCGAGCCAAACGCAAGTATCAGAATCAGCCATGCGAACCAGGGCATAGGGGGCTCCTGCAGTCGAGAGGATTGTTCGGGCTAGCGTAGCGGGAGACGCTTCGGACGTATCCCAATGGCACATTGTCATATGATGGCAATCCGATGCTGCTGTAATCGCCGCTCCTGCCATTTTGGAGACGGCCCATGTCCTCCAGCGCTCTCGTCCGCCTGCTCAAGTCGCTCGACCCGCTCTCCCCGGAAGTGAGCATCGGCGATGTGGCGGACCGCCTGTTGACGGCCGAGCACAAGGCCTTTCTGTCCCTGCCGGTGGTGGGTTCCGACGGTAGACCCCTGGGGCTGGTCAGCCGTTCCAGGCTGCAGGACATCTTCATGCAGCGCTTCGGCCGGGATCTCTGGGGGCGTCGGCCGGTCGCCGACGTGATGAATCCGGAGCCTCTGATCGTCAGCCTGGAGACCGGCCTGGAGGAGGCGGCCCGGCAGATCACCGGAAAGCTGCAATACCCGATCACCGAGGACTTCGTCCTGGTGGATAGGGACGGCCGCTATCGCGGCCTGGGCACGGTGCTTGACCTGCTCAAGGCAATGGAAGACCGCATCGCCCAGCGCAATCGCGTGCTGCGCAAGGCGCTGGTGGAGCTCAAGGAGTCCCAGACCCAGCTGGTGCAGTCGGAGAAGATGGCTTCCCTCGGCCAGATGGTCGCCGGCGTCGCCCATGAGCTGAACACGCCGCTGGGCTATGTGAAGAACAACGTGCAACTGCTGCGCGAGCTGACCGGCCCGCTGTTCGAGCTGGCCGAGGCGCAGTCACGGCTGGCCGAATACCTGAGTGCCCCGGATGCCGACGAGGAGCGCCTGGCCACGGCCCTGGAGAATGCCGCCAGGGCGCGCGAGCGGGCTTCTCCCGAGAGCCTCGCCGACGATCTGGGGCAGCTGTTCGACGACACCCTCTACGGTCTCGGGCAGATCGGCGAACTGGTGGTCGGCTTGAAGGACTTCGCCCGTCTGGACCGAGCCATGAGCGAGGAGGTCGATCTCAACGACTGTATCCGCAGCACCCTGGTCATCGCCCGCAACGGCATCAAGGACAAGGCCGAGGTGGTGACGCAGCTGGGCGACCTGCCGCGGATCGCCTGCGCGCCCTCGCAGATCAACCAGGTCCTGCTCAACCTGCTCAACAACGCCGCCCAGGCGATGGAAGGCTTCGGCCGGATTCAGGTCAGGAGCTGGGCGGATCGGCAGGCGCTGTACGTCTCGGTCCAGGACAACGGCTGCGGCATACCGCCGGAAGTCCAGAAGCGCATCTTCGATCCCTTCTTCACCACCAAGCCGGTGGGCAAGGGAACCGGCCTCGGCCTGTCGATCAGCTTCAAGATCATCCAGGATCACGGCGGCAGTATCCGGGTCGCCTCGGAAGTAGGCCGCGGCACGCGGTTCCTGATCAGCCTGCCGCTTGGCCAGGCTACCACCTTGCAACGGAGTGCCTGACCATGAACCAGCCCACCCGCATCCTTTTCATCGACGACGAAGAGCGCATCCTGCGCAGCCTCGCCATGCAGTTCCGCCGGCAGTACGAGGTGCTGACCGAGAGCGACCCGCGGCGGGCCCTGCAGCGCCTGCAGAGCGAGCCGGTCGATATCATCGTCTGCGACCAGCGCATGCCGCAGATGAACGGGGCCGAGCTGCTGAGCCAGGCCCGGGAGCTCGTTCCCGGCAGCCTGCGCATCCTGCTCACCGGCTATTCCGACCTGGACGCAGCGGTCGAGGCGCTGAACGGCGGCGGCATCTTCCGCTACCTGACCAAACCCTGGGACCCGCAGGAAATGGCCTTCACCCTGCGCCAGGCCGCGGAGATCGCCGCCCGTCAGGGGCTGGCGGACGGTCAGCCGACGGGCGCGAGTTCGGCGCTGCCGCTCAACGTGCTGCTGCTCGACGACACCGCCGACACCCTGGACTGCGTCGAACAGTTCTGCAGCGCCGGCGGGCATCGCCTGCTGCGTGCGCGGACTGTCGGCGAAGCGGTGGAACGGCTGAACGCCGAGCCCATCGACCTGCTGGTCAGCGACCTCAAGCTGGCCGGGGAGGACACCGCGCCGCTGCTGAAGACCCTGGCCCAGGCCCATCCGCGCCTGCTCAGCCTGGTGGTCACGCCGTTCCGCGATACCCAGGCGCTGCTCAAGCTGATCAACGAGGCGCAGATCTTCCGCTATCTGCCCAAGCCGATCCGCCGCGGTCTGTTCGAGAAGGGGCTACGTGCGGCCGCCGATCAGGTAGTGGCCTGGCGGGCGCAGCCGGTGGCGGCGCCGGCGCGTTTGGCCGAAGCGCCGAGAGACGCCCGCGAGCGGGAAAAGGTTGGCAGCCTGCTGGGCATGCTCGGACGCTTGCGCCAGCGTCTCAGCGCCTGAGATCCGCATCGGTCTGCTGGAAGGCGGGGAATCCGATACTCTTGCCTTCACTAGGGGGCAGGCGGGATCGGCGATGATTCTACTGGCGGGGATATGGGGATGGCTGGCGGCGAGCAGTCTGTTGCTCGGTGCCTGGCTGGGCTACCGAGCCGGGCTGTCGGACAAGATCGTCGCATCGGTCATGGCCTTCGGCAGCGGCGTGCTGATCGCGGCGCTGTGCTTCGAGCAGATACCGGAGGCGCAGCGTCTCGGCGGGGTCTGGCCGACCCTGGCCGGGCTGCTGGTCGGCGGTGTCGCCTTCGTTCTCGCCGACGAGAGCCTCGACCGCCTGGAGGCGCGCCACCGTGCCAGGACCCAGGGCAAGGGAGCGCTGGTCGGCGTGCTGATCGCGGCCGGAGCCCTGCTTGACGGCATCCCCGAGTCTCTGGCGTTGGGGCTCGGACTGCTCGATGACGGGCACGTCAGCCTGGTGCTGCTGGTCGCCGTGCTGCTCTCCAACCTGCCGGAGGGCCTGGCCAGTGCCAGCAGCCTGCGCAGCGAAGGCCGCAGCGGGCTTCAGGTGTTCGTCATCTGGGGCTCCATCGTCGCTCTGTCCGGCCTGGCGGCGATGACCGGGCCGGCCCTGCTGGCGGGCATGCCGCCGGCGTGGCTGGCCTTCGCGCTCGGCTTTTCCGCCGGGGCAGTACTGTGCATGCTGGTGGACACCCTGATTCCCGAGGCATTCAAGACCACCCACGCGTTGACCGGGCTGATCACCCTGGCCGGCTTCATGACGTCCTTCGCCCTGGAGTTCCTGAAGTAGCGGGCCGCGGGGCCGGGCTTCCGCTACAATGCGCGGCGTCACGAATCGCTGGAGCCCGCCAATGCCCTGTCAGACCCCGATCATCGTCGCCCTCGACTTCCCCAGCCGCGAAGCCGCACTGGATCTGGCCGCCCGGCTGGACCCGGCGCAGTGCCGGGTCAAGGTCGGCAAGGAGCTGTTCACCCGCTGCGGGCCGGGTGTCGTCGAAGCCCTGCAGGCACGGGGCTTCGAGGTCTTCCTCGATCTGAAATTCCACGACATCCCCAACACCACGGCGATGGCGGTCAAGGCCGCCGCCGAGCTGGGGGTGTGGATGGTCAACGTGCACTGCTCGGGCGGTCTGCGCATGATGAGCGCCTGTCGCGAGACGTTGGACAAGCTCGGGGGCCGCAAGCCCCTGCTGATCGGCGTGACGGTGCTGACCAGCATGGAGCGCGAGGACCTGGCCGGGATCGGTCTGGACATCGAGCCCCAGCAGCAGGTCCTGCGACTGGCCGGTCTGGCCGAGCAGGCCGGGCTCGACGGGTTGGTCTGCTCGGCCCAGGAGGCGGTGGCGCTGAAGACCGCGCATCCGTCGCTGCAACTGGTGACTCCTGGCATTCGTCCGGCCGGCAGCGCCCAGGACGACCAGCGTCGCATCCTCACGCCGCGCCAGGCGCTGGAGGCCGGCTCCGACTATCTGGTCATCGGCCGCCCGATCGGCCAGGCTGCCGACCCGGCGCAGGCGCTGGCCGCCGTGGTGGCCGAGCTGGCCTGAGCCGGCGATTTCCAGAGTGTCGGGCCCGATGGATCGATGACCCTCCCGATGGACGAGAATCCCTATGCGGCCCCCCGCGGGGCGTTGCAGGACGAGCCGAGGCTGCCGCCGCTGCCCGGTTGGAGCGCGGCCCGGCTGAGACTGCTGGGCTGGCTCGGTCTGGCCTCCGCCCTGGGGGCTCTGGTGGTCATGCTGCTTTCCCTGCCGTTCGGCGGGGGCATGCTCCATGCCACCGGCTATGCCTACTGGCTCGGACTGATCACGGTGCTGCTGGGCGACTACCTGCTGCTGCGCTTCAAGAGCTTCGTCGAGGCGCGCTTCGAGGCCCGCGGTCTGAGCTGGCCGGTCTGGCTTTGCATCCTCCTGAGCCTGCTGCTGGAGGTTGCCGATCCGTTTCTGGAGTCCTCTTTCCATGCCTTCGGCTGGTCTGCCCTGTTCTTCGGCCTGGCCCTGATCGTCTATGGCGGTCTGACGGTATGGCTGGGCGTGCGTCTGCGGAAGGTTCCCGGTGCCTACCGAGCCCTGCGGGTCATGGCCTGGCTGCTGATCGCCGGAGGGCTCATGCTGGCTTCCCTGATCCTGGCGTTACCGGCCATGCTGCCCCTGCTGGGAGCCAGCCTGGCGCAGTCCCGGGTGTTCTTCAGGGGCTGTGCGGAAGTGCGCGCGTAAGGCTAGTTGGCTGCTCCACGTCCTTTCCGGGGAATGTTCGATAGACCCCGATCGGCTCTCCGGTGGCTGTCCCGCCGGGTGCCGGATCAGCGGAAATGTGATCCGTTGCCCACTTGATATGAGTCAAAACGCCACTAAATCCCTCGCTCTAGTCTGCATTCCCAGTATCCCGGCATAACGCGCAGCCGAAGGGGGAGAGTGGAGTGGCTTATCTGATTTGGCGAAACGACCTGAACACGGGTATCGAAGCGATCGACAGTCAGCACAAGCGGATCGTCGACATGATCAACCGTCTGGATCTGGCCCAGGCCCAGGGGCAAGCCGTGGTCGGGAAGGTCATCGAGGAGCTGGTCGACTACACGGTCTCCCACTTCGCCTTCGAGGAATCCCTCATGGAGAGCGCCGGCTACCAATTCAGCCGTGCCCACAAGCGCATTCACGATCTGTTCATCAAGCGGGTTTCCGGCTACCGCACCCGATACGAGCAGGGCGAGGATATCGCCGAAGAGCTCAAGGATCTGCTCTCGCGCTGGCTGTTCAGCCATATCCTGAACGAGGACGAGAACTACGTCGGTGCGGTCAAGCACAGCATGATCGCCCTGACCGGCGATCGCAGCGCGGGCGGCTGGCTGGCCCGCTCGATGAAGCGATTCTTCGGTCACGGCGCCTCCGCCTGACCTGACCCTGCCTGTCGCATTCGCGGGCGCTGCAGGGCGCCCGCTTCGTTATCTCCACTCCGTTTCCGGCTGGCATAATCCGCCCCTTCCGCTCGGCATCCACTCGGCAAGGGAAACGGCATGCATGCTTCCTGGGAAATCTTCTGCAGCGTAGTCGACAACTACGGCGACATCGGTGTCACCTGGCGCCTGGCCCGGCAGCTGGTGGCCGAGTACGGGCAATCCGTCCGCCTGTGGGTCGATGATCCCTCCGCGCTGGTGCGCCTATGTCCGGAGGCGGACGAGAATGCCGTCCGGCAGTGGCAGCAGGGGGTAGATATCCGTCGCTGGACGGCCGACTGGCAGCCGGTCGAGCCCGCGGATGTGGTGATCGAGGCCTTCGCCTGCCAGTTGCCGGCGGCCCACGTCGCGGCCATGGCAGCGCGCCAGCGCAAGGTGCTCTGGCTGAATCTCGAGTACCTGAGCGCCGAGGAGTGGGTCGGCGATTGTCATGGGCTGCCGTCCCTGCAGCCCGGCGGGATGCAGAAATTTTTCTTCTTTCCGGGCTTTACCGAGAAGACCGGCGGGCTTCTGCGCGAGCGGGGGCTGATCGAGCGGCGCCGCGCCTTCCAGGCCGACGAACCGGCCCGTGCCGACTTTCTCCGCTCGTTGGGCGTCGAGGTCCTGCCCGGAGAGCGGCTGATTTCGCTGTTCGCCTACGAGAATGCCGGATTGCCCAGCTGGCTGACGGCACTGGCGGACGGCTCTCAGAGCACGCGGCTGCTGGTACCGGAAGGGCGGATCCTCGGCGACCTGCAGCGCTGGCTGGCGGTCCCGGCGCTGCAGGTCGGCAGCGAGTGCCGGCGCGGCGCCTTGACCATCCAGGTGCTGCCCTTCGTGCGCCAGGACGACTACGACCGACTGCTGTGGTGCTGCGATTTCAACGCCGTGCGCGGCGAGGACTCCTTCCTGCGAGCCCAGTGGGCCGGACGGCCGCTGCTCTGGCATATCTATCCGCAGGAAGAGGGTGCGCACTGGGACAAGCTGGATGCCTTCCTGGCCCTCTACCTGGCGGACCTCCCGCCGCAGGCCGCCCATGCCCTGCGGTCCCTGTGGCGGGCCTGGAACGAGGAAGGGGAGATGGGTAGTGCCTGGGAGGCCGTGACGGAGCAATGGCAGGAGCTTAGGGGCCATGCCGAGCGCTGGTGCGCACGACAGGCTACACGCCCGGATCTGGCTGCGGGACTGGTGCAATTTTATACAGATTGGCTATGATACGCGGCCTGCTTTTTTGTCACTCATTCCATTTCGGATATTCATATGAAAACCGCACAAGAGTTTCGTGCCGGCCAGGTGGCCATTATCAACGGCGAGCCGTGGGTTATCCAGAAGGCCGAGTTCAACAAGTCCGGCCGCAACGCTGCCGTGGTCAAGATGAAACTCAAGAACCTGCTCAATGGTTCGGCGACCGAGACCGTCTACAAGGCCGACGACAAACTCGAGCCGGTAATCCTCGAGCGCAAGGAAGTGACCTACTCCTACTTCGCCGATCCGCTCTACGTCTTCATGGACAACGAGTTCAACCAGTACGAGATCGAGAAGAGCGACCTGGAAAGTGTCATGGCCTTCCTCGAAGACGGCATGACCGACGTCTGCGAAGCGGTGTTCTATAACGACCGTGTGATTTCCGTGGAACTGCCGACCACCATCGTGCGCCAGATCGCCTACACCGAGCCGGCCGTTCGTGGCGATACTTCCGGCAAGGTGATGAAGACCGCCCGTCTGACCAACGGTGCCGAGCTGCAGGTTTCCGCCTTCTGCGAAATCGGCGACTCCATCGAGATCGACACCCGCACCGGCGAGTACAAGTCCCGCGTCAAGGCCTGAGCCTGAGCGAGACGTCTGGAGCCCGGCCTTGTGCCGGGCTCTTTCGTTGTGGAGACCGCATAATCCCTGGTGCGAGCTTGTCGGCCAGTCCTATACCTTGCGCGTACCTCAGAGTGAGGCCTGCCGGCGCTGGTGGATCGCTGCCAGTGGCGTGATAGCCCTGAGGAAAGCCGATCGGCTCCGTCTTCCGGGTGGCCCCTTCGGTAAATCGGGAGCCTCCGGTCTCGTGGTCGAGACAGAAGGCTCCCGATGATGGCATCACAGAGCCGAACCTCCTGTCTTGCCCGTTGCCTCGGCCGGCCATCCCGGAGGGCTGACCAGATCCAGCCAGCGGTGCATCAGCGTGCGAGCGAAGGCGGTCTGCACTTGCTGGTATCGGTCGAAGTCCGTCTCGGCCTGCTGGATCAAGCGGCGTATCCGCTCCTGATCATGGGCAGGGTTGCCGAGCAGCTCGCGCCGGTTCCAGGTATCCACGATCTGCGGTGTCACCTCGAAGTGGAACTGGAAGGCGTAGATCCGCTCGCCGATGCGGAACGCCTGGTGCCTGACCGCGTCGCCGGTCATCAGCAGGGTCGCTCCCTCCGGCAGCGCGAAGGTGTCCGAATGCATCTCGAACAGCCGCTGCTGCGGTGCCAACGCGGCGAATAGCGGGTCCTTCTCTCCGTCCGGAGTCAGGCAGAGCGGGGTGAAACCGTACTCCAGGAATCCCTGGGGCTCGACTTGCGCGCCATAGGCATAGGCGATCGCCTGGCAGCCCAGGCAGGAGCCGAGAATCGGCTTGCCGGCATCGGCGAAGCGGCGGATCAGCACCGCCAGATCGTCGAAGTAGGGCTTCAGCGCCTGATCGTGCACGCTGACCTCGCCGCCGAACACGATCAGCGCGTCGTAGTCCGCGATCGACTGCGGCAGCGGGTCGTCGTGTCGGCGGTAGAACCAGTGCAGTCTGCCGCCCCGCTCGGCCACCACCTCCCCGATCCGGCCCGACTCGACGGCACCGTCCATGCCGCCGGCCATGATTGCGACTATGTCCATCAGACGATGCTCTTTTCCAGATACTCGTCCAGCCTCGGGGTGCGATAGCCGTCCTCGCGCCAGATGATCGGGAAGTAGCTCTCGTCCACCTCGTTGGAGCCGAACTTCTTGTAGCGCCCGTAGATGGGGCCGTTGCCGATCTTCATCAGCTCGGGATTGAACTGGATGTCGTCCTGGAAGCAGTGCATCGCCAGGGCCCGCCGCGGCACCGCGGCCTTGTTGATCCGCGAGCCGTGCCACAGCCAGCCGTCATGGAAGGCGCCGCCGCCCGGCGGGACCTCGATGGGCACCAGGTCCAGCTCGAAACCGTGTTGCTCGGCCCATTCGCGCACTTCCTTGAGGTCGTCCTCGGGGCCGTGGAATTTCATGATCGGCTTGGCCTCGCCCCATTTGTGCGAGCCGCGGATGTAGACCAGGGTGCCGCCGTCGGCGGTGGTGTGATCCAGCGCCAGCCAGCAGCTGACCAGGGCCGGCTTGTCGATCCAGAGGGAATACATGCTGTCCTGGTGGAAGCCGATGGAGCGGCCGCCCACGGGTTTCCACAGCAGGTTGTCGATCATCAGGCGCGCCCCGCCCCAGCCGCCGAGGCGGGCGCAGGCCTTGCCCATGTTTTCGCTGAGCACCTGGCGGGCCACGGCGAGGTCGGACTTCCAGGCGTTGCAGATCTGCTTGGTATAGGGCGGATCGCCCACCGGCAGGTTGACCTCGTCGGGCTTGATGCCGGTCTCGTATTCGCCGCGCTCGAAGATGCCTTCGAAGCGGCCGAGGATCTCCCGGGCCAGCTCGGGCTCGATCAGCTTGTCGACGATCAGGAAACCATCCTGGCGAAACTGTTCGATCTGCTCTTGCGTCGGTTGGAACATAGTCTTTCTCTCTCAGTAGAAGGTGAGGTAACGGTTGATTTCCCACTCGGAGACGGTGCGGTGGTATTCCTGCCACTCCTGCCGCTTCAGTCGGAGAAAACTCTCGATCAGGCGATTGCCGAGGGCCTGCGCGAAGAAGCTGTCCGCTTCCAGCGCGTCGAGGGCTTCGTTGAGGTTTTCCGGCAGGCGCTCGACGCCGAGCCGTTTCACGGCCTCCGGGCTCAGGTCGTAGAAGTTGACCGACTGCGGCGCTGGTGGGGTGAGTTCGCGGTCGATGCCGTCCAGGCCGGCGGCGATGATCGCGGCGGTCGCCAGGTAGGGGTTCATGCCGCTATCACCGATGCGCACCTCGATACGCCCGTAGGGGATGCGCAGCATCGCGGAGCGGTTGTTGTCGCCGTAGGCGATGAATACCGGCGCCCAGCTCGGGCTCTGCGGCGTGCCGCAGATCAGCCGCTTGTAGGAGTTCACGGACGGGCAGAGCAGGGCGGCCAGGGCAGGCGCGTGGGCCATCACGCCGGCAATGAACCGGTAGGCGGTCTGCGACAGGCCCATGCCGCTGGGGTCTCCGGCGTCGTGGAACAGGTTGTCGCCGGCCTCGTCGACCAGCGAGCAGTGCACGTGCATGCCGTTGCCGGTGGTGGTGGCGCTGAGCTTGGGCAGGAAGCTGCAGATCGCGCCGAGGCCGTTGGCGACCTCCTTGGCGGCCATCTTGAAGAATTGGATGTTGTCGGCCGTCTTCAAGGCCTCGTCGTACTTGAAGTTCAGCTCGAACTGGCCGTTGGCGTCCTCGTGGTCGATCTGGTAGACCTCCAGGCCGACCGTGCTCAGGGCTTCGTAGAGCCCTTCGAGGAAGCGTGCGTTGCGGGTCAGCCCCTGGTAGTCGTAGGTGGGCTTGTTCAGGGTGTCGGTGTCGTCGAAGGGCACCACCGCGCCGCTGGCGTCGCGCTTGACCAGATAGAACTCCGGCTCCAGACCGGTCATGAAGCGCAGGCCGCGTTCGCGCAGGCGTTCGGTCTGCCGGGCCAGCACGTTGCGCGGGTCGAGCGGGAAGCGCTGGTCGCCGGCCATGCCGTGGCCGCGGATGCAGGCGTAGCCGGGCATCCAGGGCATCAGGGTGAGCGTCGACAGGTCCGCCACCAGCATGAACTCGGGGTCCTGCGGCTTCATGTCGAAGCCGAGGATCGCGCCGCCGGCGAAGCCGGCCCCGGCACGGGTCAGGTCCTTGAGGCAGTGGACGGGAACCGCCTTGCTCTTGATGCCGCCGTGCAGGTCGACGAACTGAGCCAGGATGTATTTGACCTTGTGTCGCTCAAGGAAGATATGCGCCTCTTCCAGCGCGTTCTCCGTCGGGCAGACCCACACGGAGGGCAGGGCATTGGGCATCGCGGACATCGTTTCCATCCTCGTGTCTGTTGGATGGATTCAGTGTCACGAAAGGGGCTTAGCCGAGCGTTGACCGCAGGAATCGGCAGTTTGACATTCGGCGCCAATCCCTGGCCGCCGCTGTCCGGTGGGTTACTGCAGCCTCCAGTCGCTCGGGCTCAGGTTTTTCCAGCGGACGAAGGCCCGGGTGAAGGCGCTGGCCTCGGAGTAGCCTAACCGGTAGGCCACCTCGGAGACGCTGAGCCGCTCGTAGTTTAGATAGCAGACCGCCAGCTCTTCGCGGACCTCGTCGAGCAGGCTCCTGAAGGAGTAGGACTCGGAGGCCAGCTGGCGCTGCAGGGAGCGCTGCGATAGGTGCAGCCGTCGGGCCACCCGTTCCAGGCTGGCCTCGCCGTTCGGCAAGAGTTCGATGATTTCGCTTTTCGCCCGCTGGGCCGTGCTCTGGTTCTGCTCCACCTTGCCGGCCAGTTCCATGAGCGAGCCGCGGGTGATGTTGTTCAGCATCGGATTGGCATCCGGCATGGGGCGATCCAGGCAGGACTCGCGGAACAGGATCAGATTGCTCGGCTGCTGGAACCGGACGTTGCAGTTGAACGCCCGGCGGTGCTGGCTGCCGTCCACCAGCGCCGGATGCTGGAAGTGCACCTCCAGGGGCGACCAGTTTTCCCCCAGGCCACGCCTGAGCACATTGTTCAGCATACCGACGGTCAGTTCGGCATCCTGACGCCGGTCCACGATGTCCCCGTCCAGCAGGCGATACTCCAGCCGGCAGATGCCGTCACGGACCGTCAGGCGCAGTTCGCTGTTGCGCTGGAACACGGGGAAATGCTTCAGCATGCCGTCGATCGCGGTGCGCAGATCGGCAGCGGTAATGGCATGGAAGCCGAAGAGTCCCAGCCCCTCGGGGACGAACTGCTCGCCGAACCAGAGACCGAAATGCTCGTTCCCGGTCGACTTCGCCGCCTCGTGTATCGAGTTGCAGTAGTGCTTCAGCGAGATGGTGCGGTTGGGCTGCTCGTAGAGTCGGGATCCGAGCCCGGCTCTGGAGAGGACCTCGGTACTTCTACCCCCTTGAGCGTCTATAAGTTCTTCGAGTCCGAGAGTGACCGATGCCAGTACGCTGGAGGGGGCATGTCTTCTGGCGGAGCCTCGTTTGGCATTCAACATGGCGCTTGCCCTGACGTTTGTATCGATATCGGGCGAAGCAATTAACAGACCATTGTGATGGGGGCGGAGAGGCGCAGGAGGAGAGGATGAGTGCGCCGCTGCAGTGCATGGGATGCCAGAGAGACATGGGGATGGAGCACCATTCGATCCGCAGGATATTTCCCTGCAGTCGCACCGGGGCGGAGCTCTTCGGGATGCCTGCTCGGTCAGTGACCGAGTACCGTTTGCTGGCGGGATTGCCCCGACTCATCGGGGCTGGGCCGGTGCGCCGCTCTTACCGCGAGCAGGGCCGGTTTGGCCATGCGAGAAGGGTTATGCGGAAAACACCTGGGTGGCCAATGAGATGGCCCCTACAGCGCCGATCATTCCACCCAGCGCTACGGCAACGGCTTGGTATCCGTTGAGCCTCCGGTTCCGAAAGATTGCCATCAGAA
This sequence comes from Azotobacter bryophylli, assembly GCF_042643485.1. Taxonomy (NCBI): domain Bacteria; kingdom Pseudomonadati; phylum Pseudomonadota; class Gammaproteobacteria; order Pseudomonadales; family Pseudomonadaceae; genus Azotobacter; species Azotobacter bryophylli. The sequence goes on from NZ_JBHRSJ010000031.1 coordinate 227,463, forward strand.
GCAGACCGACCGCGATGATGCCGCCACCCAGGGTCAGCTCCAGGGCTACGTCGAAGGGGAGTGTAGCCAGCACTTCGCGTATCGCTCTCACCGTCTGCGAGATGGTGGCCCGATCGAGTCGGTGACTGACCAGATAACCACCGACACCCGCCACGGCAATGCCCAGCACGATCAGAGCTGGCTCGAGGTATTCCAGCTTGTGTTTCTTGTCGCTCATCGTGTTCTCCTCGATCTCCGGGAATGCTGCCCTTGGCGGCGGTCTTCTGCGTTATACACTGATCGGAGGCGACTGGCTCCTGGCGATCCAGACTGTGTGAAAACGCCGGTCTCGCCTAGAGTTGCTGAAGCGACGTCAGCGAGGGCGACGTATGAAGCGATTCATCGAGGAAGCGAGCCGGACCCAAGTC
>NZ_JBHRSJ010000032.1:0-1297 GCF_042643485.1 Azotobacter bryophylli
ACCAGGCCTTCCAGCGGGGTCAGGCCCATGCTGGTGTCGCGGCTCTCGCCGTTGACGATGGCGCAGGTGGAGCAGCCGTTGCCGAGGTGGGCGGAGAGCCAGGCACTGTCGTGCTGGGGCAGGCCGGCCAGCTCGGCGGCGCGTTTGCTGACGTAGCGATGGCTGGTGCCGTGGAAGCCGTAGCGGCGCACGCCGTGTTCCCGGTAGAGGAATTCCGGGACGGCGTAGCGGTAGGCGTGGGCCGGCATGCTCTGGTGGAAGGCGGTGTCGAACACGCTGACCTGGGGCAGGTCGGGATACATCGCGGTGATCGCGGCGATGCCTTTCAGATGGGCCGGGTTGTGCAGCGGGGCCAATTGGGCGCTGCTGCGGATGCCCTCGATCACCGCGTCGTCGATCAGGTGGGCTTCGGTGAAGTGCTCGCCGCCGTGGGCCACGCGGTGGCCGATGCCGTCGAGCTGGCCGCCGGAGGCCTCCTCGACCAGCGGCAGGAGCTTGGCCAGGGCGGCCTGATGGTCGGCGCCCGGCAGGGCCAGGGTTTCCTTGATGTCGCCGAGCTGCCAGTGGAGGACGGCCTCCGGGCTGCCGAGGCGTTCGGCCAGACCTTGCAGGGGGAAGGTGGCGAGGGTTTCGTTGACCAGGGCGAACTTGATCGACGAGCTACCGCAATTGATCACCAGAATGTTGCGAGCGGACATTGTGACTCCTGAATCTGTGCCGCATAGCCATCGAACCCGATGGCCACACAAATTTTTGTAATTGGATTTGGGTGTCCGGCGTTCTTGTGGAACATGGACGAATCAGGGTCTTGCCATTCTGCCACGCAAGATGGGGCTTGGCTGCTCTGCCTTAGTCGAATCCGAATTCCGCTAAGAGCTTGTCCTAGATCAAGAAATGGTGGGGTCGGGACTGGAACTGCGCAGGGGAGTCGCGCTCTGGCAGCGACCGGATCTCCCTGTTGCGACGCAGCTCAGGACGTTTGCGGGTAAGGGGAAGAATTGGAAAGCGCTGCCCGTATCCAGGCAGCGCGGAGGGACCGGCGAGCCGGAGCAGGGCGCCATCGCGGTCGGTTGGCCGGATGGCGCCCGGTCGCGGGCCTCAGGCCTCGATCAGCCGTTGCGGCTGCGGGGCTGGTTGCGGCGTGGCCGGGGCCTGGGTGGCGGCCTGCAGGGCGGTGAGGGCGATGGTGAAGACGATGTCGTCGACCAGGGCGCCGCGCGACAGGTCGTTCACCGGCTTGGCCAGGCCCTGCAGCATCGGGCCGACGCTGAGGCAGTTGGCGTTGCGCTGGACCGCC
>NZ_JBHRSJ010000033.1:0-989 GCF_042643485.1 Azotobacter bryophylli
GACAAGCTGGACAGCTACCGCAACGCCTCGACCGGGGTGAGCAGCATCGACACGATCACCGACTTCACCCCCGGCACCGACCGCATCGACGTCTCGGCCCTGGGTTACACCGGGCTGGGCGCGGGCAACGACGGCCATACCCTGACCGCCTCGCTGAGCGCCGACGGGACCAAGACCTACATCAAGGATCTGGTGGCCGACGAGTCGGGCAACCGCTTCCAGGTCGCGCTGGAAGGCAACCACCTGACCCAGCTGACGCCGTCCGACTTCATCTTCGCCCAGTCCGCCCACGAGCCGGCGGTGCCGGTGGCGGCGGACGAGGAGTCGAGTACCCCGAGCACCCCGTCGGTGCCGATGACCCAGGGCAGCCTGTTCAACGACCACCTGGTCGGCACGGCGGACAACGACACCCTGACCGGGGCCGGCGGCCGCGACACCATGACCGGCAACGGCGGCAGCGACGTGTTCCGCTTCAACGACAAGCTGGACAGCTACCGCAACGCCTCGACCGGGGTGAGCAGCATCGACACGATCACCGACTTCACCCCCGGCACCGACCGCATCGACGTCTCGGCCCTGGGCTACACCGGCCTGGGCGCGGGCAACGACGGCCATACCCTGACCGCTTCGCTGAGTGCCGACGGCAGCAAGACCTACATCAAGGATCTGGTGGCCGACGAGTCGGGCAACCGCTTCCAGGTCGCGCTGGAGGGCAACCACCTGACCCAGCTGACGCCGTCCGACTTCATCTTCGCCCAGTCCGCCCACGAGCCGGCGGTGCCGGTGGCGGCGGAGGAGGAATCGAGCGCGCCGAGCACCCCGTCGGTGCCGATGACCCAGGGCAGCCTGTTCAACGACCACCTAGTCGGCACGGCGGACAACGATACCCTGACCGGGGCCGGCGGCCGCGACACCATGACCGGCAACGGCGGCAGCGACGTGTTCCGCTTCAACGACAAGCTGGACAGCTACCGCAACGCCTCGACCGG
>NZ_JBHRSJ010000034.1:0-123317 GCF_042643485.1 Azotobacter bryophylli
GGAGTCCTCCAGCGACAGCTCGCCGCCCTCCAGCCGCTCGACCAGGGTCTGCAGCTCGGTGAGGGACTGTTCGAAGTCGAGGGCGGCTTTCTTGCGGGCCATGGCGAGTCTCGGCGGGTTGAAATCGGGCGCGACACTAGCAGAGCCGTGCCCAAGCGGCAAATGCCCGGTCCAGACGATGGGCTCCTGGCCTCGGGGGGCTGTTGCCGATAGGGCATTGGTGCAGGGTACGGTGAACCTTTGCGCTGCGGTTGCCGATGACTTCCGGTGGTCTGCGGAAACGACCGGAGCCCTGCTGTCTGTCCGAATCTCCTATTTCCCGAGGGACACGAATGGGTATTATCGCCGGGAATTTGGCGTGTGCGCCTGCTCTCGGCACAACTTGCGGGCTTCCCAGCCTCTCTTTTCCCATCAAGCAAGGCTTTATGCACCGTATCGAACTGCGCTGGCTGATCCTTCTGCTGATGATCGCCGCGGCATTCCTGGCCTGCTCCATCGGCTTCTATGCCAGCTACCGCACCGTGCGCGAACAGCTGATGAGCCAGGCGCTGGAAGCCAATCGGGTGTACGCGGCCAAACTGGCCCAGAGCGCCGACACCCTGTTCAAGGCGGTCCAGTCGGAAGTGGCCTACAGCGCGAGCATGCTGTCCGATGGGCTCGGCGATCCGGCGCGGGTCGAGGCGGAGGTCGCCCGTCTGCAGTTGCAGAGCAACGCCTTCAATGCCGCCTACGCGGTGAATGCCGAGGGGCGGATCCTGGCCGGCATGCCCCGGCACACGGGGCTCGTCGGCACCGTGCTAGAAACCGAGGGCGCGAAGGCCGCGCTGGCCCAGCGGCGGCCCCTGATCAGCTCGCCCTACATCAGCGCCAGGAACAATCTGGTGGTCTTCATCTCCCATCCGATCTTCGGCAAGGACGGGAGCTATCAGGGCTACATCGGCGGCTCGATCTACCTGGCGGAAACGAACATCCTCCACTCCATGCTCGGCCATCATTACTATCAGGACGGTTCGTACCTGTATGTGGTGGACCGCCAGCGGCGCATGATCTATCACCAGGACTCGCTGCGGGTGCGGGAAACGGTCACCGGCAATCCGGTGATCGAGGCCGTGATCAAGGGCGAGGAGGGGGCCATGCGGGTGACCAATTCCCGCGGAGTGGACATGCTCGCCGGCTATGCGCCGGTGGAGAGCACCGGCTGGGGCGTCGTTTCCCAACGGCCGGTCGAGGCCACCCTGCAGCCGCTGGACGGGCTGATGCTGGAAATACTCAAGCGCTGCCTGCCCTTCGTCGTTCCCCTGTTCCTGGTGATCTGGTGGCTGTCCCGCCTGGTGGTGAAACCGCTCCACCAACTGGCGATTACCGCACGGCATTGGGACCGCGCCGAATCCCAGGAGCAGATCCGCCAGGTGCGCACCTGGTATTTCGAGGCCGATCAGCTCAAGCACGCCATATTGGGCGGCCTGGGCCTGTTGCACGAAAAGCTCGGCAGGCTCAACCAGGAAAGCATCACCGACCCGCTGACGGGGTTGGCCAACCGGCGCGGCCTGCATACCGTGCTGGCCCAGTGGAAAGCCCAGGAGAACCCCTTCTCGGTGGTCGCGGTGAACATCGACAACTTCAAGCAGGTCAACGAGGCCCACGGTCAGGAGGTCGGCGACAAGGTTCTCCAGTTCCTCGGGACGCAGATGCGCAGCATTTCCCGCAGCGGCGACCTGCTCTGCCGGCTCGGCTCCAAGGTACTGCTGCTGCTGCCGCACACCAGCCTTGAGGAGGCGGGGGAGATTGCCGAGCGATTGCGCCTGTGGACCGCCTATATGGAAAGCCCCACCGGCTCGTTCATCACCGTTTCGGCGGGGGTCGCCTACTGGCCCGGCGGTTCGGCTTCGATCGCGGATACCCTCAAGAGGGCGGACGACGCCCTGCATCAGGCCAAGCGCGAGGGGCGCAACCGCACGGTCGTGAGCCCGCCGCAGGAGGAGGAGTCGGTCGCCACCGGCCCTCAGGAGGGCGTCTGAGGCACGCCCCGTACCGGTGTCGCTGCGACACCGGCAACGATTGGCTTTTCTGCAGGCAATAAAAAACGGCGCGACAGGGTCGCGCCGTTTTTAGGTCCTTACTTTCCTTGTGGGTCATCATCCTGATGAATCGCATCCTGCGATGTCCCTGACCGGCGATCCTTGCCGGCCTGTGTCGGTCCGTCGACACGGGAGCGATAGTAGGTAGATCTCTGGCCGGCAGTAAGTGGACGACTGCCTGACTTGATGTAAGTAATTGCTTACAGGCTTTTTGATATCTCCTTTCCGGGAACGAATCCGCCCGTTCGTCGAAGGTGGCGCAGAGCCGGCGCCCGCCCATCGGCCAGCCAAGCAGCCGGGGCGATGAATTCTTTAAGCTGTCCGCAGCGTGCCGCTTCAGCGAGGCCGGCCGCCAGGTTCGCAAACCTATCAACCTCACCGACGTTCAGCCGCGCAGCTGTTCGAATACCCGGTCTGTACGGTTTGCCGATGAGTTGCGCCGCCCTTCACTTATTCCTTCGCGTCGCCGCCCAATTGTCGGACCTCGCCCAACGTTTTCTCGCCGACCGCTTTCAGGCCATGTCCGGCCCGGATAGGCGTTTCTAAATCGGAGACTTTACGCCATATGACCGCTGAACTGATTCACGTGGACTTTCGCAATCGCAAGGTGAACGGGCGGCAGCCGGAACGGCAGCCCGGAGCTTTCAATCCGCTCAGGGACGAATTTTTCCGGGGCTTTGTCGACGTGATGGCCCGCGTGGCCATTTCCGCCCATGAGCGCGGCGCCGATTACCAGCGCATGATCGTGGTGATGTCCGACGGCGAGCTGAACCAGGTCGTGTTCAGCGGGGACGTTCTCAGTCCCGAGGAAGCGGTGGAGTCGCTGAACCGGGGCGTCGACAGGCTGCTCGATCATCTCGACGAATCGGTGCGCGACCTCTGAGGCCGGGGCCTCGTCATTCGATTCCGAATCCCTGCGAAATATTCCTTTATGTCACCTGACCGCGAGCTTGAATTCGACCATGCGGGCTTCCTGGGGCGTTTGTCACGCTATGCGCGCCGGGCGCAGTGTCCGGCAAGGACATCTAAAACTTTGATGCGATGGCGGCAGGCCAAGTCTCCCGTTAGTGTCGGCGTGCATTTCGCAACGAACGTTTTTCAGTGTTCTCGCTTGGGAGTTGAAGTAGATGGGGTTCTTGAAACGAATCGGATTGGCCGCCGCGCTGCTCGCGTGCCTGGTTCCGGCAGTACGGGCGGAAACCGTCAAGCTGGCGATTACGGATGTGGGGGGCATGAAGAAACTGCAGGGGTCGTTCGGCGCGTTCAGGGAGACCTTGGCGAAGGCGACCGGACAGGAAATCGAGTTCCTGCCGGTGAAGGACCACGAGACGGCGCTGGAAGCCCTGCGCGACAAGAAAGTCGATTTCTTGCTCACTGGGCCGGCCGAATATGTGGTGATCCACAAGCAAACCAATGCCCGCATCGTCGTGGGTCTTTCGCGTCCCGGCTATTTCTCGAGCATCGTGACGCTTGCCAGCAGCCCCTATAAAAGCGTGAAGGATCTGAAGGGGACCAAGGTTGGCCTGGGCGATGTCGGCTCCACCTCCAAGCACCTGGGACCGCTTCAGGCCCTGGCCGATGCCGGCCTGGATCCGCGCAAGGATGTCGAGATCGTCAACTTCGACGCGCGGACGCTTTGGGACGCGCTGAAGCGAGGGGAGGTCTCCGCCATCGGCATGACCAACACCACTTTCATCGCGGCGCGCAAGCTGGAAAAGAAAATGGGTGGTTTGCCGCCCGACGCCTTCCGCGAGATCGCCCGCGGGCCGGTTTTGCCGAGCGACGTGCTGTTGGCTGGCACGGACGTGGACGACAAGGTGGTGGAGAATGTCCGCAACGCCGTCTCGGCGCATTCCGACGAGCTCATCGCCGCCATTCTCAGCGGTCGCGGCAACAAGAAATACCGTGGCATGCGCTTCACCACCCAGGTCAAGGACAGCGACTACGATTACGTGCGCTCCATGTACGCCTCGGCAGGTTATCCGGAATACGACAAGTTCGTCGGCAACTGAAGAGAGCGAGCAGGCTACGGGCGGCTTTTTCCATGCAGACGGGGCCTGCGCCATCTTCCGCTAGCGTCGAGCATCGCCCACGGATGGGCGCCTGCTGGAAAGAAAACCGGCGGAAACAAAAAAGCCGGCTTGTGGCCGGCTTTCAGGGGGTGGCTTGGCTTACTTCTGGTAGGCCGCTGCCGCCTTCATGATTTCGGCACGGGCCGCTTCCGCGTTGCCCCAGCCTTCGACCTTGACCCACTTGCCCTTCTCGAGGTCTTTGTAGTTCTCGAAGAAGTGCTTGATCTGCTCGAGCAGCAGGGCCGGCAGGTCGGTGTATTCCTTGATGTCCTGATAGAGGACGGTCAGCTTGTCGTGCGGGACGGCGATCAGCTTGGCGTCGCCGCCGCCCTCGTCGGTCATGTGCAGCACGCCGACCGGGCGGGCGCGGATCACCGAGCCGGGAGCGACCGGGTAGGGAGTCACCACCAGCACGTCCAGCGGGTCGCCGTCGTCGGCCAGGGTGTTGGGGATGTAACCGTAGTTGGCCGGGTAGAACATCGGGGTGGCCATGAAGCGATCGACGAACAGGCAATCGCTGTCCTTGTCGATCTCGTACTTGATCGGCGCGTGGTTGGCGGGGATCTCGATCGCGACGTAGATGTCGTTCGGCAGGTCTTTGCCCGCCGGGATCTTGCTGTAGCTCATGGACTGACTCTCAGATAAGGGCCATCGGATAGGGCCAAAAAGTGGCGGCGATTATAGGCACAACGCCCCATCCTTGACCATCGCCGGGCGGCTCAAGCCCCGGGGGCGGAGCGGTATGCCGGATGTTCGACCTGCAGATGCCGCAAACGTGCCAGCGGGTCCTGCCGGTAGAACTTCGCGAGCTGCGCGTACACGGCCGGGTAGCCGGCCTCGAGCAGGTCGGGGCCGCTGAAGAAATATTCGCTGGCCACTGCGAAGAACTCCGCCGGGTCCTGGGCGGCGTAGGGATCGATGGGCGTTTCCGCGTCCGGGTCGGCGTCGAGCCGGGCGTTGAGGTCGTCGAAGGCCGCCTGCATGGCTTCCGCCCAGTCGCTGATGCGCATGTCCGGATGCAGCGGCGGCAGGCCGTTGGCGCTGCCGTTGAGCATGTCCAGCTTGTGCGCCAGCTCGTGGATCACCAGGTTGTAGGCGTCCCAGCCGCCGCTCGCTTCCACCCCCGGCCAGGCGAGGATGACCGGGCCCTGTTGCCAGGCCTCGCCGCTGCGCTCGTCGTCCCATTCGTGGATCACACCGGCGGAGTCGCGGTGCTTCTGCGGGCTGAGGAAGTCTTCCGGATACAGCACCAGCTCGTGGAAGCCCTGATACCAGTCGAGTTCCGGCAGGGCCAGCAGCGGCAGCTCGGCCTGGGCCGCCAGGCGCAGGCGGGCCGGCAGGTCAGGCTCGACGTCAGGGAGGGCGGTCAGGCGCTTGGCATGCAGGAAAAGCACGCTGCGCTCACGCAGGCGCTCGGTGTCGTCGGGGCTCAGGCCGTCGAGGATCGGCAGGCTATCCAGCACCTGTTGCCACAGCGCAGGCTCGACGGGATAGCGTTCCAGGATCCGGTGACGGCGCCAGGCTTGGAATGACCACATGGAATGCTCCAACCTTGGGGGCGGATCACCTTAAGGGCGGTGCGCGGACGGGGCAAGAGGGCGAAGCCGCGCCATGCCCTCACTCCAGCAGGAAGTTCCGCGTTCCGCTCTCCAGGATCGGCACCTCGGCCTCGTCCTTCAGCTGCACGCCGGAGAGCTGGCGCCGGCAGGCCTCGCGCATCAGGTAGAGCAGGCGGTGGGCCGCCGTGCCGTAGCTCAGGCCTTCCAGGCGCACGTTGGAGATGCAGTTGCGGTAGGCGTCGTTCAGGCCCACCCGCGGCGCCCAGGTGAAGTACAGGCCGAGGCTGTCCGGCGAGCTCAGGCCGGGGCGCTCGCCGATCAGGATCACCACCATCCGCGCCCGCAGCAGTTCGCCCACCTCGTCGCCCACGGCCACCCGGCCCTGTTGCACCAGTACCACCGGCGACAGGCTCCAGCCCTCGGCCTGCGCCTGCTCCTCCATGCGCTCCAGGAAGGGCAGGGCGTGGCGCTGCACGGCCAGGGCGGAGAGGCCGTCGGCGATCACCACCGCCAGGTCGTAGCCCTGGGGATGGGCTTCGGCATGGCGGCGCAGCAGCGCGGCGGACTCCGGGTCCAGGCGGCGCCCCAGGTCGGGACGCTGCAGGTAGGTGTGGCGGTCGGCGGCGGCGCTGTGCACCAGCAGCGTCTCGCGCCCGCGCTCGGCCAGGGCGGCGCTCAGCGCGGCGTGATCGAAGGGCAGGTGCACGGCGTCGCGGGCCTGGGCATGGGCGAACTGGAAGTCCAGGTGGGCGGCGGTCGGCAGGCTGGTGCCGGCGCGGCCGAGGGCGATGCGCGCCGGGGTCAGGCGGCGCAGCTCCTGCCAGGGATTGGGCGTGGCGGTGGGTTTCGACTCGCTCATCGCGGTTCCTCAGCTCAATTGCGCCAGGGCCGGGCGGAACGCCGGCGGCAGTTGCTCGGCCAGGCGCAGCCGGCCGTCGCGCTGTTGCAGGATGTGCATGCGCTCCAGCCACTCCTCGAATTCCGGGGCCGGACGCAGGCCGAGGCTCTGCCGGGCGTAGAGGGCGTCGTGGAAGGAGGTGGTCTGGTAGTTGAGCATGATGTCGTCGGAACCGGGGATGCCCATGATGAAGTTGATCCCGGCCACGCCGAGCAGGGTCAGGAGCATGTCCATGTCGTCCTGGTCGGCCTCGGCGTGGTTGGTGTAGCAGATGTCGCAGCCCATGGGCAGGCCGAGCAGCTTGCCGCAGAAGTGGTCCTCGAGGCCGGCGCGGATGATCTGCTTGCCGTTGTACAGGTACTCCGGGCCGATGAAGCCGACCACGGTGTTCACCAAAAACGGCTTGAAGCGCCGGGCCACGGCGTAGGCGCGGGCCTCGCAGGTCTGCTGGTCGACGCCGTGGTGGGCGTTGGCCGAGAGCGCGCTGCCCTGGCCGGTCTCGAAGTACATCAGGTTGTCGCCGAGGGTGCCGCGCTTGAGCGACAGTCCGGCCTCGTAGCCTTCCTGGAGCACCGCGAGGTTGACGCCGAAGCTGGCGTTGGCCGCCTCGGTGCCGGCGATGGACTGGAACACCAGGTCCAGCGGCGCGCCGCGGTTGATCGCCTCGATGGAGCTGGTGACGTGGGTCAGCACGCAGGACTGGGTGGGGATCTCGTAGCGCTGGATGATGGCGTCGAGCATCTTCAGCAGGTCGCCGATGCCCTGCAGGCTGTCGGTGGCCGGGTTGATGCCGATCACCGCGTCGCCGTTGCCGTAGAGCAGGCCGTCGACGATGCTGGCGGCGACGCCGGCCGGGTCGTCGGTCGGGTGGTTCGGCTGCAGGCGCGTGGACATGCGCCCGCGCAGGCCGACGGTGTTGCGGAAGCGGGTGACCACGCGGATCTTCTGCGCCACCAGCACCAGGTCCTGCACGCGCATGATCTTCGACACCGCGGCGGCCATCTCCGGCGTCAGCCCCGGCGCCAGGGCGCGCAGGCTGGCTTCGTCGGCGGCGTCGCCGAGCAGCCAGTCGCGGAAGTCGCCCACCGTCAGATGGCTGACCGGGGCGAAGGCGGCGCGGTCGTGGCCGTCGATGATCAGGCGGGTGACCTCGTCTTCCTCGTAGGGGATCAGCGCCTCGTCGAGGAAGCGCTTGAGCGGCACCGCGGCCAGGGTCATCTGCGCGGCGACGCGTTCGGCGTCGCTGCCGGCGGCGACGCCGGCCAGGCAGTCGCCGGAGCGGGCCGGGCTGGCCTTGGCCATGACTTCCTTGAGACTGTCGAAGCGCCAGGTCTGGCCGCCGACGCTGTGGGCGTATTCGGACATGGGAACTCCTTGGGCAGGCAAAGGGCGCCGGGCCGCGCGGTCCGGCGCGGGGTATCAGCCTTCGCTGGCGAGGCTGGCCGGTACGCCGCGGCCCACGGCCACGACCAGGTTGCAGCAGGCGAAGCCGGCGACCATCAGCAGCAGGAACAGCAGGGCGATGATCGGGTTGAACCAGAGCATGGCGGCCAGGCAGAGCAGCGCCAGGCCCAGGGCGATGCCCGGCACCAGCGGGTAGCAGGGGGCGCGGAAGCTGCGCTCCAGGTGCGGCTCGCTGCGGCGCAGCTTGAACAGGCTGAGCATGCTCATGATGTACATGACGATGGCGCCGAACACGCTCATGGTGATCATGGCGGCGGTCAGGCTCATGCCCTGCAGGCTGATCAGACCGTCGCTGAAGATCGCCGCGATGCCCACCACGCCGCCGGCGAGGACGGCCCGGTGCGGAGTATGGAAGCGCGACAGCTTGGCCAGCCCCGCCGGCAGGAAGCCGGCGCGGGCCAGGGCGAAGAATTGCCGCGAATAGCCGAGGATGATGCCGTGGAAGCTGGCCACTAGGCCGAACAGGCCGATCCACACCAGCATGTGCATCCAGGTCGAGTCGTTGCCGACCACCGCCTTCATCGCCTGCGGCAGCGGGTCGTTGATGTTCGACAGCGCCCGCCAGTCGCCGACCCCGCCGGCGAAGATCATCACGCCGATGGCCAGGCTGACCAGGGTGAGGATGCCGGCGATGTAGGCGCGCGGGATGGTGCGTTTCGGGTCCTTGGCCTCCTCGGCGGCCATAGCCGCGCCCTCGATGGCGAGGAAGAACCAGATGGCGAAGGGGATGGCGGCGAAGATGCCGCCGATGGCCGCCGGGCCGAATTCGTCGGAGCCGGCCCAGCCGTCGAGGACGAAGTTGCTGAAGCTGAAGCCCGGCGCCACCACGCCCATGAACACCAGCAGCTCGGCCACCGCCAGCACCGTGACCACCAGCTCGAAGGTGGCGGCGATGCTCACGCCGAGGATGTTCAGGGTCATGAAGATCAGGTACGCGCCGGTGGCCGCCCATTTCGGGTCGAGCGCCGGGTACTGCACGTTGAGGTAGGCGCCGATGGCCATGGCGATGGCCGGCGGGGCGAAGACGAACTCGATCAGGGTGGCGATGCCGGCGATGGTCGCGCCGTTCTTGCCGAAGGCGCGCAGGCTGTAGGCGAAGGGCCCGCCGGCGTGGGGGATAGCGGTGGTCAGCTCGGTGTAGCTGAAGATGAAGCAGGTGTACATCAGCGCCACCATCAGGGTGGTGACCAGGAAGCCGAGGGTGCCGGCGGTGCCCCAGCCGTAGCTCCAGCCGAAGTATTCGCCGGAGATCACCAGGCCCACGGCCAGACCCCAGAGGTGCAGGGTTCCCAGTGTCGGTTTCAGTTGCGATGCGCTCATTGCGGACTCCTCTGCCCCGCGGGGTGTGGACGGGTTACCAGGCCTTGATGGTAGCGGGCGCCGCGTCCCGGGACTTGACCCTGGAGCGCGGCATGCGGTCTCTGCGGTCAAGTATTGCCCCGCAATGGTGCGTTGCTCGCCCGGGAGCGCCGAGGCCCGGCTCGCCGGACGCCTTGCGAAGCCCGCCGGACGGGCCCGCGGGGCGAGGCACGGGAATTGCTTCGATCGCTCGTCCCATGAACGATAGATCACGAGCCTGCCCATGACTCCGTCCCTGTTTTCCTGCGCCGGCACCGCGCCGCTGGCAAGCAACATCGGCGTGCTGTCCGCCGCCGCCAGTGGACTGGATGACTTCATCGCCGCCCAGGGCGGCGACATCGACCGTGTCTTCGGTCGCGCCGGCATCGACCCCGAGCAGCTGCTTCACCCGACCCTGAGCCTAGCCCTGACCAACTACTGCCGGGTGCTGGAGGAAGCGGCGCGGCAATCCGGCTGCGACAACTTCGGCCTGCGCTACGGCCAGCAGTTCCAGCCGCGCGCCCTCGGCCTGCTGGGCTACGTCGGGCTCTGTTCGGAAACCCTGGAAGACGCCCTGCGCAACTTCGCCGCGGCCTTTCCCTACCACCAGCACAGCACCCTGATCCGGCTGGTCGACTGCGGCGAGTGCTACCGCTTCGACTACCAGGTGCAGCACGGCGCCATCCTCGACCGCCGGCAGGACGCCGAGCTGACCATGGGCATGGCGCTGAACCTGCTGCGCCACGTTCTCGGCGCGCAGTGGGCGCCGCGCGCGGTGGGCTTCGAGCATGCCCGCCCGGGCGACGGGCAGGAGCACGCGCAGGCCTTCGGCGCGCCGGTGCACTTCGAGCGCGGCTGCAACTGGCTGCTGGTGCCCAAAGCCGACATCAAGGGCCGGCCGATGCCCGAGCGCGATGCCAATCTGCTGTTCCTGGTGCAGGACGTGATCCGTCGCCTCGGCGAGCAGGGCGGTCGTCCGGATCTGCTGGAGGATGCCGGCACCCAGATTCGCCTGGCCCTGAGCGAGGGCGAGCCGGTGCTGGAGCTGATCGCCGAGCGTCTGGAGCTGACCGCCGCCGGCCTGCAGCGGCGTCTGCGCGAGGCCGGGCTGAGCTTCAGCCAACTGGTGGAGAACACCCGCCGCGAACTGGCCGTGCACTACCTGCGCCAGCGTCAGCGGCCGATCTCCGAACTGGCGCCGCTGCTCGGCTATTCCGAGACCAGCGCCTTCTCCCGCGCCTTCCGCCGCTGGTTCGGCGTGAGTCCGCGGCAGTGGCGCAGCGACGGGCATTGAGCCGCGTCCGAGCCGGGCACCGGAAAAAAAGGCGCGGCCCGCAGGCCGCGCAAAATAGAGGGAGTCGGAAAGGTAGGGAGCCTGCGCCCGGATGGACGCAGGCGGGTAGGGTGGATCAGAAGGCGTTGCGGAAGATCTCCTCGATTTCCCGCTGACCGGCCGGCCGCGGGTTGGTCAGGCCGCAGGCGTCCTTCAGGGCGTTGGCCGCCAGGGTCGGGATGTCGTCGGCCTTGGCGCCCAGCTCCTTGAGGCCGGCAGGGATGCCGATGTCCGCCGACAGGCGACGGATCGCCGCGATGGCGGACTGGGCGCCCATCTCGGCGCTCATGCCCAGGGTGTTCACACCCAAGGCTTGGGCGACGTCGCGCAGCCGCTCCGGACAGACTTCGGCGTTGTAGTTCTCCACGTGGGGCAGCAGGATCGCGTTGCAGACCCCGTGGGGCAGGTCGTAGAAGCCGCCGAGCTGGTGCGCCATGGCGTGCACGAAACCGAGCGAGGCGTTGTTGAAGGCCATGCCGGCGAGGAACTGGGCGTAGGCCATGTTCTCCCGGGCGGTCATGTCGTTGCCGTTGGCCACGGCGTTGCGCAGGTTGCCGGCGATCAGCTCGATGGCCTTCAGGGCGCAGGCATCGGTGATCGGGGTGGCGGCGGTGGAAACGTAGGCCTCGGTGGCGTGGGTGAGGGCGTCCATGCCGGTGGCGGCGGTGAGGCCCTTGGGCATGGCGGCCATCAGCGAGGGATCGTTGACCGACAGCAGCGGCGTGACGTTGCGGTCGACGATGGCCATTTTCACGTGGCGGGCCTCGTCGGTGATGATGCAGAAGCGGGTCATCTCGCTGGCGGTGCCGGCGGTGGTGTTGACGGCGATCAGCGGCAGCTGCGGTTTGGCCGAGCGGTCGACGCCCTCGTATTCGCTGATATGGCCGCCGTTGGCAGCGCACAGGGCGATGCCCTTGGCGCAGTCGTGGGGCGAGCCGCCGCCGAGGGAGATGACGAAGTCGCAGCCGCTGCTCTTGAGCACCTCCAGACCTTTTTCCACGTTGCCGATGGTGGGGTTGGGCTTGGCCCCGTCGTAGACGACCGAGGCGATGTCCCGCTCGCTCAGCAGTCCGGCTATCTTGGCGGCCACGCCGGCCTTGGCCAGCCCGGCGTCGGTGACGATCAGTGCCTTGCGGAATCCGTAGTTCTGGATGGCGCCCATGGCCTCTTCCAGGCTGCCGATACCCATCATGTTCACTGCCGGAATGAAAAAGGTGCTGCTCATGGTTGTTTCCTCATTGTTTTGGTGGTCTAGGCCACCTCTATCGCATAGTGAAGTCCGTTTCGCGGTGCCTGGCGAGGACATCGGGGGATTTCAGGCCACCCGGGCTGCGCCTTTCCTCGGACCTCTTCGGGACGGGGCGCTGGCGCCCCGGTACTTCTCTCTCGGGCCGGCCCGCTGCGACGGACGCCGCGGGGCGGTCGGCATCAGAAGAAGCCCAGCGGGTTGACGTCGTAGCTGACCAGCAGGTTCTTGGTCTGCTGGTAGTGGTCGAGCATCATCTTGTGGGTCTCGCGGCCGACGCCGGACTTCTTGTAGCCACCGAAGGCGGCGTGCGCCGGGTACAGGTGGTAGCAGTTGGTCCATACGCGGCCGGCCTGGATGCCGCGGCCCATGCGGTAGGCGCGGTTGATGTCGCGGGTCCAGACGCCGGCGCCCAGGCCGAACTCGGTGTCGTTGGCGATGGCCAGGGCCTCGGCCTCGTCCTTGAAGGTGGTCACGCCGACCACTGGGCCGAAGATCTCCTCCTGGAACACGCGCATCTTGTTGTGGCCCTTGAGCAGGGTCGGTTGGATGTAATAGCCGCTGGCCAGGTTGCCATCCAGCCGCTCGGCGGCGCCGCCGGTCAGCACCTGGGCGCCCTCGGCACGGGCTATATCGAAGTAGGAGATGATCTTCTCGAACTGCTGGCTGGATGCCTGGGCGCCGACCATGGTCTCGGTGTCCAGCGGGTGACCGCGCTTGATCTGGCCGACTTTCTTCATCACCACCTGCATGAACTCGTCGTAGATCGATTCCTGGATCAGCGCCCGCGACGGGCAGGTGCACACCTCGCCCTGGTTGAAAAAGGCCAGCACCAGGCCCTCGGCGGCCTTCTCGATGAATGCAGGCTCGGCCTGCATGATGTCCTCGAAGAAGATGTTCGGGCTCTTGCCGCCCAGCTCCACGGTGCTCGGGATGATGTTGTCGGCGGCGCAGCGGAGGATGTGCGCGCCCACCGGGGTGGAGCCGGTGAAGGCGATCTTGGCGATGCGCTTGCTGGTGGCCAGGGCCTCGCCGGCCTCGCGGCCGAAGCCCTGCACCAGGTTGAGCACGCCGGGCGGCAGCAGGTCGCCGATCAGCTCGACCAGCACGGTGATCGACAGCGGGGTCTGCTCGGCCGGCTTGAGCACGACGCAGTTGCCGGCGGCCAGGGCCGGAGCCAGCTTCCAGGCGGCCATCAGCAGCGGGAAGTTCCACGGGATGATCTGCCCGACCACGCCCAGCGGTTCGTGGAAGTGATAGGCCACGGTGGATTCGTTGATCTCCGCGGCGCTGCCTTCCTGGGCGCGGATGCAGCCGGCGAAGTAGCGGAAGTGATCGGCGGACAGCGGCACGTCGGCATTGAGGGTCTCGCGGACCGGCTTGCCGTTGTCCCAGGTCTCGGTCACCGCCAGCACTTCCAGGTTCTGCTCGATGCGGTCGGCGATCCTCAGCAGGACCGCGGCGCGCTCCTGCACCGAGGTGCGACCCCAGGCGCCGGCGGCGGCATGGGCGGCATCCAGCGCCTTCTCAATATCCTCGGCGGTGGAGCGGGGGAATTCGGCGATGGCCTCGCCGGTCACCGGCGAAGTGTTGGTGAAGTACTGGCCTTGCACGGGGGCGACGAACTCGCCGCCGATGTAGTTGCCGTAGCGGGTCTTGAAGGACACGACGGAGCCTTCGCTGCCGGGGTGCGCATAACGCATGGTTCGATCTCCATGTTCTTGGACTGGAGGCGCTGCGGGGCGCCTGTCATGCCTTGAGCAAGGGGCGGGCCAGAATCGCGGAATGCCCGTGCCAGAGCGGTTCCCTGCCGGAGTGCGGTTTTTTCGGCGGGCCGGAGTGTGTCAGGGCTGGAACAGGGGGTGTGACACTTTGTCCCGGAATATTGACAGTGGTACAACGTTAGTCAGGCTGACATTGCAAGAGCCCGGCATCTGGAGGATGCTGCAGTCCCCTGTAGGGGGCCGATCGTACGACGGAGAATAACAACTAATGTATGCGAACCGATTGCGACGCCACGCCCAGCGGGTCCTGACCGTGGCCCTGGGGCGCTCCGACGGCCCGGCCGCCGCGCCGTCCATTGCCGACTCCTGGCTGCGCTGCCTGGAGCAGCACCGCCTTGACCCCGGCCATGCGGTCGCGCCCAGCGTGCTGGAGCATGCGCGCATCCTCGAGCGCAGCGAGCCCCTGCAGGACGTGCTGGAAATCGCCAGCGGCGAGATGACCCGCCTGTACCGCCAGCTCGCCGACCGCCAGGCGGTGCTGCTCTCCGATGCCCGCGGCGTGATCCTCAGTTGCGTGACCGGCGATGCCGACCGTCAGCTCTTCGAGCAGGCCGGGCTGTCGCTGGGCGCCGACTGGAGCGAGGCCTGCGAGGGCACCAACGGCATCGGCACCTGCGTGGTCGAGCGGCAATCGCTGATCATCCACCGCGACGAGCATTTCCGCAGCCTGCATACCGATCTGACCTGCTCGGCCAGTCCGGTGTTCGATCCCCATGGCGAACTGCTAGCGGTACTCGACGTGTCCTCCGTCAGGGATCGGGTGTCGCGGCAGGGGCAGTTCCACACCATGACTCTGGTCAACCTGACGGCCAAGGTCATCGAAACCAGCTACTTTCTGCGCCTGTTCGAGGACCAGTGGCTGCTGCGCTTCCAGGCCCAGGTCGAATACCTCGGCCTGTTCAGCGAAGGGCTGCTGGCCTTCGACGGCGAGGGGCGGGTGCTGGCGGCCAACCAGAGCGCCCTCAACCTGCTCGGCCACGCCCGCGGCGAGCTGCTCGGGCTGTCGATGGAGGCCCTGTTCGACTGTCGCCTGGACGACCTGTTCGGCCGCGCCGGCGAGCAGCCGGGCCCCGGCTGGCCATTGCGCACCCGGGACGGCCGCGAGTTCTTCGCCGTGCTGCGCGGCCGCCCGCGGCGGCCGACCGTCGTCCTGGCCCGGCCGGCGCCAGCGCTGGCCATCCCCGGGATATGCCTGGGCGACGAGACCCTGCAACGGGCCTTCCGTCAGGCTCTGCGGGTGTTCGAGCACGACGTGCCGCTGCTCCTGCACGGCGAGACCGGCTCCGGCAAGGAGGCCTTCGCCAAGGCCGTGCACCAGGGCAGCAGCCGGGCGCAGAAGCCGTTCGTCGCGCTGAACTGCGCGGCCATTCCGGAGAGCCTGATCGAGAGCGAGCTGTTCGGCTACCGCGGCGGCAGCTTCACCGGCGCGCGCAAGGAGGGCATGCCCGGCCGTCTGCTGCAGGCCAACGGCGGCACCCTGTTCCTCGACGAGATCGGCGACATGCCGCTGGCCCTGCAGACCCGGCTGCTGAGGGTGCTCGAGGAGCGCCAGGTGGTGCCGATCGGCGGTGCGCCCCAGGAGGTCGACGTGCGCATCCTCAGCGCCACCCACCGCGACCTGCGCGAGCGGGTCGCCGCCGGGCTGTTCCGCGAGGATCTCTACTATCGCCTGAACGGCCTGGAGCTGTCCCTGCCGCCCCTGCGCGAGCGGGCCGACAAGGCGGAGCTGATCGACCATCTGCTCGCCGAGGAGGCGCGCGGCCGCTCCATCCGCCTGGAGCCGGCGGCCCGCCAGGCCCTGCTCGACTATGCCTGGCCGGGCAACGTGCGCCAGCTGCGCAACGTGCTGCGCACCCTGGCCGCGCTCAGCGAGGACGGCTGGGTGTACCTGACCGATCTGCCGGCGGAGCTGCGCCAGGTCCGGGCGCTGCCGCCCGCGGTCGAGCCCGATGACCGGCAGCAGCCCCTGCAGCGGGCCGAGCGCGATACCCTGCTGGCCGCGCTGGAGGCGCATCACTGGCACGTCAGCCGCACCGCCGAGCAGCTCGGCATCAGCCGCAACACCCTGTACCGCAAGCTGCAGCGCCACGGGATCAGCCGCATGGCCGACTGAGCGGCTTGTGCGCCGGCGCCTGTCTGCGCGCCGGCCCTGTGCTAACCTGCCGGCTGGTTCGATCGGGCCGCGCCAGGCCCCTGCAGGAGTCTTCATGCATATCCACATCCTCGGTATCTGCGGCACCTTCATGGGCTCGCTGGCCGTGCTCGCCAAGGAACTCGGGCATCGCGTCACCGGCTCGGATGCCAACGTCTATCCCCCCATGAGCACCCAGCTCGAGGCCCAGGGCATCGAGCTCATGCAGGGCTACCTGCCCGAGCATCTGGACCCGGCGCCGGACCTGGTGGTGATCGGCAACGCCCTGTCGCGCGGCAACCCGGCGGTGGAGTACGCGCTGAACCAGGGCATGCCCTACGTCTCCGGGCCGCAGTGGCTGGCCGACCACGTGCTGCAGGGGCGCTGGGTGCTGGCGGTGGCCGGCACCCACGGCAAGACCACCACCACCAGCATGCTGGCCTGGGTGCTGGAGCACGCCGGCATGAGCCCGGGCTTCCTCATCGGCGGGGTGCCGCAGAACTTCGGCGTCTCCGCGCGCCTGGGCGGCACGCCGTTCTTCGTGGTCGAGGCCGACGAATACGACAGCGCCTTCTTCGACAAGCGCTCCAAGTTCGTCCACTACCGCCCGCGCACCGCCATCCTCAACAACCTGGAGTTCGACCACGCGGACATCTTCCCGGACCTCGCGGCCATCGAGCGGCAGTTCCACCATCTGGTGCGGACCGTTCCCGGCCAGGGGCTGATCATCCATCCGACCAGCGAGCAGGCCATCGAGCGGGTGCTCGGCATGGGCTGCTGGACCAAGGTCGAGACCACTGGCGAAGGCGGGGAGTGGCAGGCCAAACTCCTGGTCGAGGACGGCTCGCGCTTCGAGGTGATCCGCGACGGCGAGGTGCAGGGCGTGGTGGACTGGGAGCTGAGCGGCCGGCACAACGTGTCCAACGCTCTGGTCGCCCTGGCGGCGGCGCGTCACGTCGGCGTGCCGGCGGATCTGGGCGCCGAGGCGCTGTGCCGGTTCCTGAGCGTCAAGCGGCGCATGGAGAAGGTCGCCGAGGTGAACGGCATAACCATCTACGACGATTTCGCCCACCATCCGACCGCCATCGCCACCACCCTCGACGGCCTGCGCAAGCGCGTCGGCGAGGCGCCGATCATCGCGGTGATCGAACCGCGCTCCAACTCCATGAAGCTCGGCGCCCACCGCGACGGCCTGCCGGGCTCCGTGGCCGAGGCCGATCAGGTGGTCTGGTACGCCCCGCCGAACCTCGGCTGGGACCTGGCCGCCACCGCCGCCGCCTGCCCGGTGCCGGCGGTGGTCTGCGACTCGCTGGAGGCGATCATCGCCCGGGTCAAGAGCCAGGCCGCGCCCGGCACCCAGGTGGTGATCATGAGCAACGGCGGCTTCGGCGGCCTGCACGGCAAGCTGGCGAAGGCGCTGGAGAACTGACATGGCGGGACCGCAACGCATTACCCTGGCGATGACCGGCGCTTCCGGCGTCCAGTACGGCCTGCGCCTGCTCGACTGCCTGGTGCAGGAGGAGCGCGAGGTGCACTTCCTGATCTCCAAGGCGGCGCAGCTGGTGATCGCCACCGAGACCGACGTCACCCTGCCGACCAAGCCGCAGGCGATGCAGTCCTTCCTCAGCGAATACACCGGCGCGGCGCCGGGGCAGATCCGTGTGTTCGGCAAGGAGGACTGGATGGCGCCGCCGGCCTCTGGCTCCAGCGCTCCGGGGGCGATGGTGGTGGTGCCGTGCTCCACCGGCACGCTCTCGGCGATCGCCACCGGGGCCTGCAACAACCTGATCGAACGCGCCGCCGACGTCACCCTGAAGGAGCGCCGCCCGCTGATCCTGGTGCCGCGCGAGGCGCCCTATTCGAGCATCCACCTGGAGAACATGCTCAAGCTCTCCAACCTCGGCGCGGTGATCCTGCCGGCCTCGCCGGGCTTCTACCACCAGCCGCAGAGCATCGACGACCTGGTCGATTTCGTCGTCGCGCGCATCCTCAATCTGCTGGACATCCCCCAGGACATGCTGCCGCGCTGGGGCGAGCACCATCTCGTGAGCGAGGAGTGAGACGCTGGGCGGGGCTCCTCCCGCTATTGGCTGCGCTGCTGCTCGGCGGCTGCGCCAGCGTGCGCACCATGAACGCGGCCAAGCCCGGCGCGCCGATCATCTACTCCGGCACCCAGCTGGACTGGTACGCGCTGCATGACGGCTGCTGCCCGCGGGATCGTTTCGGCGCCGAGGCGCCTCGCCATCCCGGGCTGGATCTGCCGGCCAGCGTCCTGCTGGATACGCTGATGCTGCCCTTCGCCGTGGCCGCCGAGCTGGGCGTGGTGCTCGGCGTCTCCGGCGGCAACTAGGCGTAGGCCGCTTCGCTGACCACCACCCGGTTGCGTCCTTCGTTCTTGGCCTGGTAGAGGGCTTCGTCGGCCCGCTTCAGGACTTCCTCGACATCCTCGGCAGTTTCCGGCCAGTGCGCCACTCCGGCCGATAGGGTGATGGCCGAGCACTCGCCGTGGCGGGTCTCGGCCATGCTGCAGCGCACCCGCTCGGCGACCTGCCGGGCGGTTTCCAGGTCCGCGTTCGGCAGCAGCATCAGGAATTCCTCGCCGCCGGTGCGGCAGAGCAGATCGCTGGGGCGCGAGCCGTTGGCCATCAGCCGGGCCAGGTTCTGCAGCACGCGGTCGCCGAACTCGTGCCCGTACTGATCGTTGACGCGCTTGAAATGGTCGATGTCCAGGGCCACGGCCGCGAACGGCTGGCGGTGTTCCCGCCAGGAATCCAGTTGCTGGTGCATGCCGCGGCGGTTACGCAGGCCGGTCAGCGGGTCGGTCAGGCTTTCCTGGCTGAGCCGGCCCAGGCGCTGGTGCATCAGGGCCAGGCTGCTGAGCACCGCGCGCTTGAGCTGATTGGCCTCGAAGTACCAGGTCTTGATGTTGCGCACCTGCTCCAGGGACTCGTCGGTGCCCCACTGCTGGGCGCTCCTGGCCAGCTGCCAGAGCGGCCTGGAGATGCGCTGCGACAGCCACCAGATGCCGATCAGCGAGAGCAGCAGCAGCGGCAGGGCCTGGCGCAGATTGTCCAGCATCAGCCGGTTCAGCTCCTGCTCGGTGACGGCCAGCGGGCGCTGGGCGACGATGCCCCAGCCGGCGGTCGGCACCGGGGCGAAACCGGCGAGCATCTCGATGCCGTCGGAGTTGGTCAGCTGGAGCGTGCCCATCTCGCCGGCGATCACCCGCTCCACCGCCGGGTTGCCGACCACGGTGTCGCCGATCCGCAGCGGGTCCTTGTGGTAGATCAGACGGCGGTCGCGATCGACCACGTAGAGATAGGAGCTGTCCTGGTAGAAGTGCTCGCCGAGCAGGCGGTGCAGGACGTTCTGCTGCTGCAGGTAGATGCTGCCGCCGACATAGCCGAGATAGCGCCCGTAGTGGTCGAGGATCGGCTGCGAGATGAACACCACCAGATTGTTGCGGGCGCTGATATAGGGCGCGCTGATCAGGAAGCGGTGCTTCTGCAGGGCCTCCAGCGCCCCGTTGGTCCTGAGCGTCTGGTTGAGCAGGCCGAGGCTCTCGGGCGAGCCGGCCAGCACCAGCCCGTCGTTCCTGACGACGAAGATCGCGTTGAAGATGCGGCTCTGGCGGAGCAGGCGCTCGGTCTCTTCCTGCAGGCGCTCCGGCTGGTCCATCCATTTCGGCAGCAGCGTGGCGCTGTAGCCCAGTTGCAGGTGTATCGAGTCGAGGAGTTGTTCGATACCCTGACCGAGTTTGGCCGCATAGACGCGGTTGGCCTCCTGGGTCTGCTGGATCAGCTGTTCGCGCTGGGTCCGGTAGCTGGCGTAGAAGCCGTTGGCGGACAGGAGCAGGGCCACTGCCAGGGTCAGCAGCAGGATGAGGCGGCGCAGGTCGATTTGAGTCGGGGGCATAGGCATAGGGCTGGAGCGCGCGGCTTCCTGCTCGTCGCGGCGTCTGGGCCACTTTCTCGTTCTTGGAATTGTTGTCGGGATGCGTTGCAGCTCCATGCTCAGCTTGGCACTGTAGCATGATGCCAGCATGGGGGCGACAAGGCTCGCCCGGGCTGGAGACACGCCGCGCCCGCCTTCTTTGCCGATAATCGGCGAGCGGGCCACAGGCGAAATTCATGGGAGGTATCGTGAAGCAACAGGCACCGTTTCATATCAGTTACTGGTTCGTCGCCATCCTCGGGTTCATGTTCATCCAGCACCTGCTGAGCCTCGAACAGCAGGTGGCGCAGATCCCCTACAGCGAGTTCGAGCAGTATCTCAAGGACGGCCGGATCGACGAGTTGGCGGTCACCGACCGGCAGATCGAGGGCAAGCTCAAGCAGCCGCTGCCCGGCGGCCAGAGCCGCTTCGTCACCACCCGCATCGACCCGCAGCTGGCCGAGGAGCTGAAGCAGTATCCGGTGCGCTATTCGGGCAAGGTCGAGAGCACCCTGCTGCGCGACCTGCTCTCCTGGACGCTGCCGGCGCTGATGTTCTTCGGCCTCTGGCTGTTCCTGCTCAAGCGCATCGGCGGCGGCCTCGGCGGCGGCATGATGCAGATCGGCAAGAGCAAGGCCAAGGTCTACGTCGAGACCGACATGAAGGTGACCTTCGCCGATGTGGCCGGGGTCGACGAGGCCAAGGACGAGCTGAAGGAGATCGTCGATTTCCTCCGCGATCCGGAGACCCACGGCCGCCTCGGCGGGCGCATGCCCAAGGGCGTGTTGCTGGTCGGCCCGCCGGGCACCGGCAAGACCCTGCTGGCGCGGGCGGTGGCCGGCGAAGCGAAGGTGCCGTTCTTCTCCATTTCCGGCTCCGAGTTCGTCGAGATGTTCGTCGGGGTCGGCGCGGCGCGGGTGCGCGACCTGTTCGAGCAGGCCCGGGCCCAGGCGCCGGCGATCATCTTCATCGACGAGCTGGACGCCCTCGGCCGTGCCCGCGGCGTCGGTCCACTGGGCGGCGGCCACGACGAGAAGGAGCAGACCCTCAACCAGCTGCTGGTGGAGCTGGACGGCTTCGACACCTCCGCCGGGCTGGTCCTGCTGGCGGCCACCAACCGCCCGGAAATCCTCGACCCGGCTCTGCTGCGCGCCGGCCGCTTCGACCGCCAGGTGCTGGTCGACCGGCCGGACAAGATCGGCCGCGTGCAGATCCTCGAGGTGCATCTGAAGAAGGCGCGCCTGGCGCCTGACGTCGATCCGCAGCAGATCGCCGCGCTGACCCCCGGCTTCACCGGCGCCGACCTGGCCAACCTGGTCAACGAAGCGGCCCTGCTGGCCACCCGGCGCAAGGCCGAGGCGGTGACCATGGAGGATTTCACGGCGGCCATCGAGCGCATCGTCGCCGGCCTGGAGAAGCGCAACCGCCTGCTCAATCCGCGCGAGCGGGAGGTGGTCGCCCACCACGAGATGGGCCACGCGCTGGTGGCCATGGCTCTGCCGGGCGTCGATCCGGTGCACAAGGTCTCGATCATTCCCCGCGGCATGGGCGCGCTCGGCTACACCATCCAGCGGCCGACCGAAGATCGCTTCCTGATGACCCGCGAGGAGCTGGAGGACAAAATGGCGGTGCTGCTCGGCGGCCGGGCCGCCGAGTGGCTGGTCTATTCCCAGCTCTCCACCGGTGCCGCCAACGATCTGGCCAAGGTCACCGAGATCGCCCGGGCCATGGTCACCCGTTACGGCATGTCCAAGCGGCTCGGCCACGTCACCCTGGAGCGCGAGCAGAACAGCTACCTGGGCGTCGAGCAGATGTATGGCCTGCCGGCCCGTCACGAGTACGGCGAAGCCACGGCGACGGCCATCGACGAGGAGGTCCAGGCGATCGTCGAGGAGGCCTTCGAGCGGACCCTTGGCCTGCTTCGCGAGCGTCGCGAGCTGCTCGAGCGCTGTGCCAAGCGTCTCCTGGAGGAGGAGACCCTGGATGCCGAGGAGCTGGCGGAGATGGTCGGGGCGCCGAAGCCCAAGCAGCTAGCCTGATTCACACGTTTACCAAGAGAGGTTCGAAAGACATGAAAGACCGGCAAGACCTGGACCCCGTTCCGGTGTGCCCTTCGCCCCCGGATGAGTTCGAGTGCTGCGACAGCGGCTGCGGCGAAGCCTGCGTCTGGGAGAAGTACTATCTGGACCGTGAGCGGTACGACAAGGCCCTGGCCGAGTGGAAGGTCCGCCACCCGGAGAGGCTGGAGGCCCACGGCTAGGGCGGAACGCGAGGGACGGACGGCCTGCTACTTGCCCAAACGGTGCAGCTCGTCCGACTCGACGATGCGCACGCCCTCGCAGTCCTCCAGGGCCAGGCGCCACAGGGCGCGGGCCAGGGCGCAGGGATCGATGCCGCGGTATTTGCCCGGCGTCCAGCGCATCAGGGGATCGGTCAGGTGGTCGACCAGGCGGAACTGGCTGCGCGGGCCGAGCAGCTGGGCGGGGCGGGCGATGGTCAGCTGCGGCCAGTTCTGCGCCTTGAGCGCTTCCTCCACAGTGCCCTTGATGCGGCTGTAGAGCTCCGGCGAGTTCGGGTCGGCGCCCTGTGTACTGATCACCAGCAGATGGCGAGCGGCCAGTTCCCGCGCCCGGCGGGCGAAGGCCAGGACCAGATCGTGGTCGACGGCGCGGAACTCCTCCGGCGTGCCGGCCTGCGTGCGGGTGCTGCCGAGGCAGCAGAAGGCGATGTCGATAGGGCCGGTCAGCTGCGGCAGGAGGCTCGCCAGGTCGCCCTGGGGATTTTCCAGGCGCGGATGGTGGGCCAGCGGCCGCGAGCTGGGCGCCACCACCCGGGTGACCGCCGGCTCGTTGAGCAGACGGTCGAGCAGGTGCTCACCGGCCAGTCCCGTGGCTCCGGCGAGCAGGATGTGCTGAGGCGTCATGGGCATAAGCGTTCCTTACTCGGGATGAGGGTCAGCAGGGCGACCGAGGTTCCGCCGCCTCGTTCGCTGAGGTGCCGCCACTGTCGCCATGTTCCCAGTGTGGTCGAAACTGCCTGCCCGTGCACGAACGGCGCCGCCCATACGGGGGCGCGCGTGCCGCTGCGGGCGTGACGCCAAGCCGAACGGCCTGCCTATAATGTCGTCCGCTCGATCAAGATCGTCGGGCCGGCGGCAACGAATAAGGAGAATTTCATGCTATTACGCGGCCTGACCTGGCTGGTGCTGTTCCAACTGCTCGGCACGCTGATCAACGTGCTCTTCCTGCACATGCTGCCGGGGCCGATCATCGGCCTGCTGCTACTGTTGCTCTATCTGATCTGGCGCGGCGAAGTGAGCGCGCCGCTGCAGGAAGCCGCCAGCAGTCTGCTGCGCTATCTGCCGCTGCTGCTGGTGCCGCCGGCGGTGGGCGTGATGGCCTATGTCGGTGCCATCGCCGCCGACCTGTGGGCCATCACCGGGGCGTTGCTGCTGTCCCTGCTGGTGTCGCTGGCCTTCGTCGGCTGGCTGATGCAGCGCCTGATCGAGCGCCAGGGGCGCCGTGGGGAGGATGCATGAGCCTCGACTGGCAGGGCGCCTGGCAGGCGCTGGTGCATCATCCGCTGTTCCCCTTCGGTATCACTCTCGGTGCCTTCCAGCTGGCGATGGCGGCCTACGAGCGGACCAAGTGGGTGTTCCTGCAGCCGGTGCTGATGTCGATGCTGCTGGTGATCGGCGTGCTGCTCGCCTGCGGGGTGGACTACGCGACCTACCGCGACGGCGCGAAGATCCTCACGGTATTCCTCGGGCCGGCTACGGTGGCCCTGGCCGTGCCGCTGTTCCTGAACCTGAAGCGTATCCGCCAGCTGTTCTGGCCGGTGGTGACGACCCTGCTGGTCGGCGGGGTGTTCACTACGGCGCTGGGCATCGGGCTGGCCTGGCTGTTCGGCACCGACCGGCTGATGCTGATGACCTTGGCGCCGAAATCGGTCACCTCGCCGATCGCCATGCTGGTGGCCGAGCAGCTCGGCGGGGTGGCCGGGCTGGCGGCGGTGTTCGTGCTCATCACCGGCATTCTCGGCGCGGTGCTCGGCCCCGCCCTGTTGCGGCTCTGCGGGGTGCGCCATGCGGCTGCGCTGGGCATGGCCCTGGGCCTGACCTCCCATGCGGTGGGCACTTCGCGGGCGCTGCAGGAGGGCGAGGAGTGCGGCGCCTTCGCCGCACTCGGTATGAGCCTGATGGGTGTGTTCACGGCGGTGTTTCTGCCGCTGGCCGTGACGCTGATCGCATGAGGGACCGAATATGGATTTTCCGCTGTTTCCATTGAACACCGTGCTGTTTCCCGGGTGCCGGCTCGATCTGAAGATCTTCGAGGCACGCTACCTGGACATGCTCAGCCGTTGCCTGCGCCAGGGGACGGCCTTCGGCGTGGTCTGCATCCTCGAGGGCGAGGAGGTCGGCGAGGCCGCCAGCCGTTTCTCCGCCATCGGCTGCGAGGCGCTAATCCTAGACTGGCAACAGCAGTCCGGCGGCGTGCTGGAGATCCGCGTCGAAGGCGCGCGGCGCTTTCGCGTCAAGCGGGCCGAGGTGCAGCGCGACCAACTGACGCTGGCCGAGGTGGACTGGCTGCACGAAGCCCATGCCGCTCCGCTGGCCGCCGAACACGCGGACCTGGCCACCCTGCTGCAGGCGCTGGCCGCGCATCCGCTGGTCAAGGCCCTGGGCATGGGTGGCACGGCGGAGAATCAGCAGGTGTTGGCCGATCAGTTGAGCTACCTGCTGCCGTTCAGCCCGGAAGAGAAGCTGCAACTGCTGGCCATGGGCGATCACGCCCGGCGCCTCGAACACATCCAGACCCTGCTCGAGCGCCTGCAGGGCGACCAGCCGGCCTGAGCGTCAGAACTGCTCGTCGGTCAGCTCGTACAGCGGCCGGCTGCCGGCGCGGATGGCGGCTTCCAGCGAGGCGATGCGCGGCAGCAGCTTGGCGAAATAGAACTGCGCGGTCGCCAGCTTGGCGCCGTAGAAGGCATCGTCGTCCGCCAGGCGGTTCTGCGCCGTATCGGCCATGCGCAACCACATGTAGGCATAGGCCACGTAGCCGAGCAGGTGCAGATAATCCACCGCGGCTGCGCCGATCAGCGCGGGCTCCTGCGCCGCCCGTTCGAGCAGCCAGGCGCTGACGCTTTCCAGCCGCTCCAGGGCCTGCAGCAGCTCGCCGGCCCGGGGGTTGCCCGGCCGGTCGGCGAAGGCGCGGATCTCCTCGGCGAACAGCCGCAGCGCGGCGCCGCCGTCGGCCACCACCTTGCGCTCCAGCAGGTCGTGGGCTTGGATGCCGTTGGTGCCCTCGTAGATCTGCGCGATGCGCACGTCGCGGACCAACTGCTCCTGTCCCCATTCGCGGATGTAGCCGTGGCCGCCGAACACCTGCTGGCCATGGACGCAGCTCTCCAGCCCGGTATCGGTGAGGAAGGCCTTGGCCACCGGGGTGAGCAGGGCGGCCAGGGCCTGGGCGCGGCGGCGTTTGTCGGTATCGTTGGCGTACTTGGCCAGGTCCAGCTGCTGCGCGACGTAGGTGGAGAAGGCCCGGCCGCCCTCGGTCAGCGCCTTCATGGTCAGCAGCATGCGGCGCACGTCGGCGTGGGCGATGATCGGCACGGTCGCCTGCTCCGCCCGCCGCGCGCCGTCCGGAGTGCGGCCCTGCCGGCGTTCGCGGGCGTAGGCCACGGCGCTCTGGTAGGAGGCCTCGGCGCAGCCGAGGCCCTGGATGCCGATGGACAGGCGCTCGTAGTTCATCATGGTGAACATCGCGGCCAGGCCCTTGTTCGGCTCGCCGATCAGGTAGCCGGTGGCGCCGTCGAAGTTCATCACGCAGGTGGCCGAGGCCTTGATCCCCATCTTGTGCTCCAGCGCGCCGCAGGACAGGGCGTTGTGCGGCCCCAGGGAGCCGTCCGGGCCGACCAGACGCTTGGGCACCAGGAACAGGGAAATGCCCCTGGAGCTGGGCGGCGCGTCGGGTAGGCGGGCCAGCACCAGATGCACGATGTTCTCGGTCAGATCGTGCTCGCCGCCGGTGATGAAGATCTTGCTGCCGCTGATGGCGTAGCTGCCGTCCGCCTGCGGCTCGGCGCGGGTACGCAAGAGGCCTAGGTCGGAGCCGGCCTGCGCTTCGGTCAGGCACATGGTGCCGGCCCATTCGCCGCTGTACAGGCGCGGCAGGTAGAGCCGCTTGAGCGCCTCGTCGGCATGGGCGTCGAGGGCCAGGCAGCAGCCGGAGGTCAGCGCCGAGTACAGGGTGAAGCTGGCATTGGCGGCATAGAGCATTTCCTCGAACTGCACGGCGAGCATCTTCGGCATGCCCAGTCCGCCGTAGGCCGGATTGCCGGCGAGGCCCACCCAGCCGCCGCCGGAATAGGTGGCGTAGGCCTCGCGGAAGCCGTCGGGGGTATGCACGACGCCGGCTTCCCAGCGGGCGCCCTGTTCGTCGCCGCTGCGGTTGAGCGGGGTGAGCAGTTCGCCGGTGACCTTGGCCGCTTCCTCGAGGATGGCGTCGGCGGTGGCGGCATCCACCGTTCCGGCCAGCGCCGGCAGGCGCGACCAGAGTCGCTCGGCGGCGAAGACCTCGTGCAGGACGAAGCGCATGTCGCGCAGGGGAGCTTGGTATCCGGCCATGACGAACCTCCGGGGCTTCGGTTTCGGGTGGTGGGTTTGCCCGCTCGGGCGGCGTGTTGCTCAGTAGACGTGAAAGCCCCGGCCGCTCTTGCGACCCAGGTAGCCGGCGGCGACCATCTCCTTGAGCAGGCTGGCCGGGCGGTACTTGGGATCGCCGAAGTCGCGGTAGAAGGTTTCGAGGATCGCCAGCAGGGTATCCAGGCCGATCAGGTCGGCCAGGGCCAGCGGGCCGATCGGGTGGTTGCAGCCGAGGCGCATGCCGGTGTCGATGTCGGCGGCGCTGGCCAGGCCTTCCTGCAGGGCGAAGATGGCCTCGTTGAGCATCGGGCAGAGGATGCGGTTGACCACGAAGCCGGGGCTGTTGCGCACGCTGATGGCGGTCTTGCCGACCCGCTCGGCCAGCTCGACGGCCCGGGCCTGGGTCGCGTCGCTGGTCTGTAGACCGCGGATGACCTCGACCAGCGTCATGACCGGCACCGGATTGAAGAAGTGCAGGCCGATGAATCGCTCGGGCCGGCTCACGGTGGCGGCCAGCTCGCTGATCGATAGGGAAGAGGTGTTGCTGGCGATGATGCATTCGTCGCCGACCCGCTCGTCGATCTGCTTGAGGATCTTCCGCTTCAGTTCGAGGCTCTCGGTCGCCGCCTCGATCACCAGGTCGGCGCCGCGCAGCTCGTCGTAGTCGGTGCTGGTCCGGATGCGCGGCAAGGCGGCCTCGCGCGCGGCCTCGCTGATGGTGCCCTTCTTCACCTGGCGCTCCAGGTTGCCGGAGAGCGTCGCTAGGCCGTGCTGCAGGGCGCTTTCGGAGATGTCCAGCAGGGTGACCGACAGGCCCGCCAGGGCGCAGACCTGGGCAATGCCATTGCCCATGGTGCCGGCGCCGATGACGGCGATGCGCAGATCGTTGGATTGGTTCTGGTCGTTCATGCTTGCTTCCGTATTGACTGTCATGACTGATTCTTTCGACCTCTGCCGGCGCCGGCCGCTCGCAGCGACCGACGCCGGACTCAGTATGCCTCAGTGGGCGCTGGCCGCTGCCGCCCCCAGGCCGGTCTGGGCCCGGACGAACTGGTCGTCGAAGGCCGCCCGCTCCCGCTCGGCGCGGGCGCTGCGGTCGAGCTTGGACACCACGACGATGACCAGGAAGGCCAGCGGCATGGAGAACAGCGCCGGGTGATCGTAGGGGAAGATCGCCTTGGCGTTGCCCAGTACAGTCACCCACACCGCCGGCGAGAGGATCACCAGCAGCAGCGCGCTGACCAGGCCGGCGCAGCCGCCCCAGAGCGCACCGCGGGTGGTCAGGTCTCTCCAGTACATGGCCATGATCAGCACCGGGAAGTTGGTGGAGGCTGCCACGCCGAAGGTCAGCCCCACGAGGAAGGCGACGTTCTGCTTCTCGAACAGGATGCCCAGGCCGATGGCCACCAGGCCCAGACCGATGGTGGCGATGCGGGTCACGCGCATCTCCTCGCGCTCGCTGACACGGCCTTTCTTCAGGACGGTGGCGTAGAGGTCGTGGGAGATCGCCGAGGCGCCGGCCAGGGCCAGGCCGGCGACCACGGCGAGGATGGTGGCGAAGGCCGTGGCGGAGAGGAAGCCGAGGAACAGGTTGCCGCCCACCGCCTTGGCCAGGTGCATGGCGACCATGTTGCCGCCGCCGATCAGTGCGCCCTTGAGATCGCCGCCGACGAAGTACTGCGGGTCGGTGCCGACGATGACGATGGCCGAATAGCCGAGGGTGACCACCACCAGGAAGAAGAAGCCGATGAAGCCGGTGGCGTAGAACACCGACTTGCGGGCTTCCTTGGCGTTCGGCACGGTGAAGAAGCGCATCAGGATGTGCGGCAGGCCGGCGATGCCGAAGGCCAGGCCGAGGGACATCGAGGCGGCGTTCAGCGGGTCGGCGAGCATGGAGCCGGGCCCCATGATCGCCTTGCCGATGGCGTGGCTGTCGATGGCGTGGGCGGCCAGGGTCTCGTAGCTGAAGCCGAACCGGGACATGGCCATCAGCGCCAGGGCGGTACCGCCGGCGAGCAGCAGAACCGCCTTGATGATCTGCACCCAGGTGGTGGCGATCATCCCGCCGAAGATCACGTAGACCAGCATCAGCACGCCGACCACCACCACCGCCACCGGGTAGTCGAGGCCGAACAGCAGCTTGATCAACTGGCCGGCGCCGACCATCTGTACCACCAGGTAGCAGCACACCACGGTCAGCGAACCGAAGGCGGCGAAGGTGCGGATGCGCGACTGGTCGAGGCGGTAGGAGACGATGTCGGCGAAGGTGAAGCGGCCGAGATTGCGCAGCCGTTCCGCCATCAGGAAGGTGATCAGCGGCCAGCCGACGAAGAACGCCACTGTGTAGATGAAACCGTCGTAGCCCTTGGCGAACACCAGGCTGGAGAGGCCGAGCAGGGTGGCGGCGGACATGTAGTCGCCGGCGATCGCCAGGCCGTTCTGGAAGCCGCTGATGCCGCCGCCGGCGGTGTAGAAGTCGGCGGTGGAGCGGGTCTGGCGGGCGGCCCACCAGGTGATCGCCAGGGTGCCGAGGACGAAGACGAAGAACATGCCGATGGCATGCAGGTTGAGAGGCTGTTTTTCCGCGACGATCACCGGGGCGGCGAGAGCGCAGGCGGGGAGGCAGAGGCCGGCGAGGCCTAGGGCGCGAAGCGGTCTCATGGCTGGCTCTCCTCGATAATCTGGGCGCTGAGGCTGTCGAAGCGGGTGTTGGCGCTGCGCACGTACCAGCCGGTGAGCAGCCAGGAGAAGACGATCAGCGCCGCGCCGACCGGAATGCCGGTGGTCAGCAGGCTGGCCTCGCCGAGCGGCCGGTGCAGCCATTGCGGGGCGAAGGCCACGATCAGCATGAACAGGCTGTAGACGCCGAACACCAGGGCACTGAGGGTCCACGCCAGGCGCGAGCGGCTCTGCACCAGCTTGCGGAATTTCGGGTTGTTGCGGATCTGGTCGTAACTCTGGGCATGTGAAACAGGACGGTCCATGTCTGGCTCCCGATCTTTATTGTTGTTGTTCTTTCTTGTCGCCGTACCTCTCGCGGCCGGCTTGGGGCCAGCCGCGTGCAGGGCGTCCGGCAGGGCCGGACGCCCGACTGCTCGCTCCGTCGGTGGTCGATGGCTACAGCGCCTTGGCCATCTCGCGCAGGACGTATTTCTGCACCTTGCCCGTCGAGGTCTTCGGCAACTCGCTGAAGACCACGGTCTTCGGCACCTTGAAGCCGGCCAGATGCTCGCGGCAGAAGGTGACGATGTCGGTCTGGCCGGTCTGCTCGTGACCGGACTTGAGGGTGATGAAGGCGCACGGGGTTTCCCCCCATTTCTCGTCAGGACGCGCCACCACGGCCGCCTCGAGCACGGCCGGGTGGCGGTAGAGCACGCCTTCCACCTCGATGGTGGAGATGTTCTCGCCGCCGGAGATGACGATGTCCTTGAGGCGGTCCTTGATTTCCACGTAGCCGTCCGGATGCCAGACGCCCAGGTCGCCGGTATGGAACCAGCCGCCCTCGAAGGCCTCGGCGGTGGCGGAGGGGTTCTTCAGGTAGCCCTTCATCACGGTGTTGCCGCGCATGAAGATCTCGCCGATGGTTTCGCCGTCGCGGGGCACCGGCTGCATCGTCTGCGGGTCGGCCACCATCACCCCCTCCAGGGTGGGGTAGCGCACGCCCTGGCGGGCCTTGATCCGCGCCTGATCCTCCAGCGGCAGCGCATTCCAGTGCTCGTGCCAGGCGCAGACGGTGACCGGGCCGTAGACCTCGGTGAGGCCGTAGACGTGGGTGACCTTGATGCCCATCGCCTCCACCGCGCCGATTACCTTGGCCGGCGGGGCGGCGCCGGCGACCATGGCGTTGACCGGATGGTCGATGGCGGCACGGTCGGTTTCCGGCACGTTCACCAGGGCGTTGAGCACGATGGGGGCGCCGCTCAGGTGGCTGACCTTGTGCTCGCGGATCAGGTGGAGAATCTTCTGCGGGTCGACCCGGCGCAGGAACACGTGCACGCCGGCCAGGGCGGTGACCGTCCAGGGGTAGCACCAGCCGTTGCAGTGGAACATCGGCAGGGTCCAGAGGTAGACCGGATGGTGGCCCATGGACCAGGTCATCTGGTTGCCCATGGAGTTCAGGTAGGCGCCGCGATGGTGGTAGACCACGCCCTTGGGATTGCCGGTGGTGCCGGAGGTGTAGTTCAGGGAGATGGCCTGCCACTCGTCTTCCGGCCACTCCCAGGCGAACTCGGGGTCGCCCTCGGCGAGCAGGGCCTCGTAGTCCAGTTCGCCGAAGGGCTGGCCTTCGCCGTATTCCGGGTCCTCGACCTCTACCAGCAGCGGCGGGTGTTCGAGCTGGGCGACGGCGGCCAGGGCCACCTCGCGGTACTCGCGGTCGGCGATCAGCACGCGGGCCTCGCCGTGCTCCAGCATGAAGGCGATGGCTTCGGCGTCCAGCCGCACGTTAAGGGTATTGAGCACCGCGCCGATCATCGGCACGCCGAAATGGGCTTCGAGCATCGGCGGGATGTTCGGCAGCAGCACCGCGACGGTGTCGCCCTTGCCGACCCCGCGTCCGGCCAGCGCGGAGGCCAGGCGCCGGCAGCGGGCATAGGTTTCCGCCCAGTCGCGGCGTAGCGAGCCGTGGATCACGGCGGGGTAGTGCGGATAGACGGCGGCGGTGCGCTCGATGAAACTCAGAGGAGAAAGCGGAGCATGATTGACGGTAGAGCGCGCGAGGCCCTGCTCGAAGATCGACATAGTGGTCCTGTCCCTGGCTATTGTTAGCTCTTATTTGTTCAGCCCCCACTTCCGGAGAGAGCTGCTCGTCCCTTCAGTAACCTGTATAGCAATGTCTGGCCAAATGTGAAACTAATACCAAGGATTTATAGGAGTCTTACTAGATGGGAAGGAACCCACCGCCATGACTCAGCCTCTCGTTCTGCTGGCCCATGATCCTCAGCCCGGTCTGTTGCTGGATGCGAAGGCGCAGCCGCTGGAGCTGAACCCGGCCCTGCGGACGCTGCTCGGGGCCGATCCCCAGGCCGCCCTGTCGCACTGCCTGCCGTCGAACCATCTCCATCTGGTGCGCGCCTGCCTCGACCAGCGGCGGGCGATCGAGGGCGTCGAGGCGCAGTTCGGCGAGCGTGTCCTGCTCTGGACCTACATCCCTGACCTGCCGGGCGAGCGGGTGCTGGCCCGCTGCCGGGACGCCACCGTCCAGCTGCTGGGGCAGCGAGCGGCGGCCCGGGCGCGGCGGCTGTACCGGGTGATCACCGAGAACACCACCGATCTGATCTCGCGGCACTCCCCGGACGGCCGTTTCCTAGATGCCTCGCCGGCGTCCTGGAGCCTGCTCGGCTGCTGGCCGGAAAGGCTGCGCGGCAAGTCGGCGCGGGCGCTGCTGCATCCCCACGACCGCGTCCGGCTGCAGGCGGCGCGGGAGGCGCTGGAGCATGACGGCTATCACACCATGACCTGCCGCATCCGCCATCGCAGCGGACGCCATCTCTGGTTCGAGACTGCCAGCCGGGCGATCCGCGATACCTACACCGGCGAAGTGGTGGAGGTGATCTGCGTTTCGCGCGACATCACCGCGCGGGTGCGGGTCGAGGAAAACAACCGGCGCCTGGCCGAGGTGGTGGAAGCCAATACCGATCTGGTGTTGTTCATCGATTCCCATGGGAATATCACCTATCTCAACCCGGCGGCGCGACGCAGCCTCGGTATCGCCGAGGGCGAGCCGATGCCGGAGCTTTCCCGCCTGTTCGCCCCCGACGATCTGGCGCGCCTGCGGCGCGAGGGCTGGAGCTGCGCCGAGCGCCTGGGCGTTTGGAGTGCCGACTCGCGCCTGCAGCCGCCGGGGGGCGGCCCTTCGGTGCCGGTGTCCCTGGTGCTGCTGGTGCACGCCGGCGTCGGCAGCGAGCGTTACTACTCGCTGGTGGCGCGGGACATGACCGAGCGCGAGCTGCGCGAGGCGCAGCAGCGCCGCCATCAGGACGAGCTGGCGCATACCGCGCGGCTGGTCACTCTCGGCGAGCTGGCCTCGGGCATCGCCCACGAGATCAACCAGCCGCTGGCGGCGGTGGTGAACTATGCCAGCGCCAGCCAGCGCTATCTTCAGGCCCTCGGCAACCAGCCGCAGGCCGCCCAGCGGGTAGCCCAGGGGCTGGAGCGCATCACCGAGCACGCCAACCATGCGGCGGAGGTGATCAAGCGACTGCGCGCCTTCCTGCGCAAGGGCCAGCGGCGCGTGCAGGCGCTCGACGTGGGCGAAGTGGTGCGCGAAGCGGTGAGTCTGTGCAGCTGGGAGGCCGGCGCCGGCCAGGTGGCGCTGGAGCTGGATCTGCCCGAGGCGCTGCCGGCGGTGCAGGCCGACCGGGTACTGCTCGAGCAGGTGCTGCTCAACCTGCTGCGCAATGCCATTGACGCCAATCGCGAGACCCACCCGGGACGCCCTTCGACGGTCGCACTGCAGGCCAGGGCCGACGCCGGTCGGCTGGCCATCGAGGTGCGCGACCGCGGTCCCGGACTGGGCGAGGCCGAGCTGGAACGCGTCTTCACGCCGTTCTACACCAGCAAGCCGGAAGGACTGGGGCTGGGCCTGTCGATGAGCCGCAGCATCGTCGAGGGCTTCGGCGGCTCCCTCGAGGCCGTGAATACCGCGGGCGGCGGACTGACCATGCGCTGTCTGCTGCCGATCCACTAGAAGAA
This sequence comes from Azotobacter bryophylli, assembly GCF_042643485.1. NCBI lineage: Bacteria > Pseudomonadati > Pseudomonadota > Gammaproteobacteria > Pseudomonadales > Pseudomonadaceae > Azotobacter > Azotobacter bryophylli. Next base: position 33,176 of record NZ_JBHRSJ010000034.1, read on the forward strand.
CAACAACGGGAGGGATTCCATGGAACAGGTGGTCTATGTGGTGGACGACGACCGGGGGATGCTCGATTCGACCGTCTGGCTGCTCGAGTCGGTGGGCCTCAAGGCCTTGCCCTTCACCAGCGGCAGAGCCTTCCTGGAGGTCTGCGATCCGCAGCTGAACGCCTGCGTTCTGCTGGATGTGCGCATGCCCGGGATGGGCGGGCTCGGCGTGCAGGAGGCGATGCGTGCGCGGCAGATCGACCTGCCGGTGATCTTCGTCAGCGCCCATGCCGACGTGCCCATCGTGGTGCGGGCGTTCAAGGCCGGCGCCCACGATTTCATCGAGAAGCCCTACAACGAGCAGTTGCTGCTGGACAGCGTGCAGCAGGCCCTCGGCCGTCTCGGCGAGCGCCGCTCCAGCCTGCGCCGCCATGGCGAGCTGCAGGAGCGCCTGGCCGGCCTGACCGCGCGCGAGCGCGATGTGTTGGAGCCGCTAGTGCAGGGCTACACCAATCGGGAGATCGCCGAACGGCTGTCGATCAGCGTGAAGACCGTCGATCTCTACCGGGCGCGGGTGATGAAGCGCATGCAGGCCGAGCGGCATGCCGATCTGGTGGGCATCGGCATCGCGGCCGGGTTGGCGGACCCGCTCAATCTGCGCTGAGGCCGGCCCGACAGCCGCTCAATATCGATACATCTCCAGCGCCAGCGGCAGCCTCCACAGGATCACGCCGCCGAGCAGGGCCAGGCAGGCCGGGAGGACCAGCCACCAGGCCCGCGGGTTCAGCGCCGTCAGGGGGCTGTTCCATTGCGCCAGGGCCAGGATGGCCGCGCAGACGGCGCCGGCGAGCAGGGCGCCGGCGATGATGTCGGTGGGCCAGTGCACGCCCAGATAGACCCGCGACAGGGCGACGGCCGTCGCCGGCAGGCAGGCCAGCAGCAGCCAGGTCAGGCGCATCCGCGGCGGTTGTTCGCGGCCGGCCAGGATGCCCAGCACCAGGAAGAAGGCGAAGGCCGAGGTGCTGTGCCCGCTGGGCAGGCTGTAGCTGGTAAGGGGATTCAGCAGGACTTCCGGACGCATGCGGCAGAACAGCAGCTTCAGGGTGCTGCCGGCCTGGCCTGCGACGAGGAGGACGCCGAGCGGGAGCAGGGCGGCGCGCCATTGCTTGGCCAACAGCAAGAGCAGGCTGAGCAGCACGGAGGCATAGAGCATGGTGTGGAAGTCGCCGATGACGGTGATCATCTCCATCACCCGATCAAGGCTGGCGTTGCGGTGCTGCTGGATCAGGGTCATCAGCCCGTTGTCCAGTTCGTGCAGATGCATCCAGCCCAGCAGCAGGGCGATGAGCGCGGTCAGGCACAGGCAGGCTGCCAGCGGCACCGTCCAGCGCTGCCGGCGCAGGCTGGAATGGGCGATCACTCCGACGACGACAGCCAGCGCGACCAGGACCACTGCTGCCTCGCGCCAGAAGCCCTCGGGCAGCGGCAGGCGCAGGGCGGCGCCGGTGGTCCAGCCCGGCAACAGGTAGGCGACCGACCAGCCGGAGGCGGCCAGCAGACTGACCAGGATGAAGCGCGGCAAGGGCATGTCCAGCATGCCGGCGATCATCGGCAGCATCGGGCGCAGCGGGCCGATGTAGCGGCCGACCAGCAGGCTGACGGTGCCGTAGCGCTGGAAGTAGGCCTCGGCGCCGACCATCCATTCCGGATGATGGCGCAGCACTGGCAGGCGCCGGATGCTCTGGTGGAAGCGCCGGCCCACGGCGTAGGAGATCGCATCGCCGAGCAGGCCGCCGGCATAGCCCAGCAGCAGGGTCTCCCAGGCGGTCAGGGCGCCGCTGCCGGCCATCACGGCGACGGCGAACATCAGCACGGTGCCGGGGATGATGATGCCGACCACGGCCAGGCATTCGGCGCAGGCCAGCAGGAATATGGTCAGACCCAGCCATTCGGGGTTGGCGGTCAGCCATCCGGTCAGACTGTCGATCCATGCGCTCATGCCTGCGCTCCTGGTGATGGGGTGTGGTTCTAGGGGGAGCCCGTATTCTCGGGCGCATCGCATCATAGCAACAAGAGGCGGGTGTCAGCCTTAAGCCATTCGCCCAACTGTGCTGGGCGGCAGGCGGAGGCACCGCTATAATCCACCGATTTCCCTGACTTCAGACCGAGACCATGACCGAGTCCGTGCTCGACTACATGACCCGCCTGGGCCGCGCCGCCCGCGAGGCCTCGCGGGTGCTCGCGCGCATCAGCACCGCGCAGAAGAACCGTGCTCTGGAGGCCGCCGCCGGCGCGCTGGAAGCGGCCGGCGAGGAGCTTGCCGCGGCCAACGCCCGTGACCTGGCCAACGGCCGCGACAACGGCCTGGACGAGGCCATGCTCGACCGTCTGGCACTGACCCCGGCGCGCATCGACGACATGATCGAAGGCCTGCGCCAGGTCGCCCGGCTGCCCGATCCGATCGGCGAGATTCGCGACATGCGCTACATGCCCTCGGGCATCCAGGTCGGCAAGATGCGCGTGCCCCTCGGCGTGATCGGCATCATCTACGAGTCGCGCCCCAATGTGACCATCGATGCCGCCAGCCTGTGCCTGAAGTCCGGCAACGCCACCATCCTGCGCGGCGGCTCCGAGGCGATCCATTCCAACCAGGCGATCGCCCGCTGCATCCAGCAGGGCCTGGCCGAGGCCGGCCTGCCGGCGGCCGCCGTGCAGGTGGTGGAAACCACCGACCGCGCCGCCGTGGGCGCCCTGATCAGCATGCCGGAGTTCGTCGACGTGATCGTCCCGCGCGGCGGCAAGGGGCTGATCGAGCGGATCAGCCGCGAAGCCAAGGTGCCGGTGATCAAGCATCTGGACGGCATCTGCCACGTCTATATCGACCGCGCGGCCGATCCGGACAAGGCGATCCGCGTCGCCGACAACGCCAAGACCCAGCGCTTCGCCCCCTGCAACACCATGGAGACGCTGCTGGTGCACGCCGACATCGCCGCCCGCGTGCTGCCGCCGCTGGGCGATATCTACCGGACCAAGGGCGTCGAGCTGCGCGCCTGTCCGCGCAGCTGCGCGCTGCTCGGGGCGGGCACGCTGGAAGCGAGCGAAGCGGACTGGTCCTCCGAATACAACGCGCCGATCCTTTCGGTGCGCGTGGTGGATTCGCTGGACGAGGCCATCGCCCACATCAACCACTATGGTTCGCACCATACCGATGCCATCATCACCGAGAGCTTCACGGACGCGCGGCGCTTCCTCACCGAAGTGGACTCCAGCTCGGTGATGGTCAACGCTTCGACCCGTTTCGCCGACGGTTTCGAGTACGGCCTGGGCGCGGAGATCGGCATCTCCACCGACAAGCTGCACGCCCGCGGCCCGGTCGGCTTGGAAGGGCTGACCAGCGAGAAGTACGTGGTCTTCGGCGACGGGCACATCCGCAGCTGATGGCGAAACGAATCGGCATCCTCGGCGGCACCTTCGATCCGGTGCACATAGGCCATCTGCGCGGCGCCCTCGAGGTGGCCGAGCAGTTCGCCCTGGACGAGCTGCGCCTGATCCCCAGCGCCCGTCCGCCGCACCGCGGCACGCCGCAGGTGTCGGCCGAGGACCGCCTGGCGATGGTCCGCGGCGCGGTGGCCGGGGTGCCGCCGCTGACCGTGGACGACCGCGAACTGCGCCGCGACCGGCCGTCCTACACTATCGATACGCTGGAGTCGCTGCGCCGCGAGCTGGCGCCGGACGACCAGCTGTTCCTGGTGCTCGGCTGGGATGCCTTCTGCGGCCTGCCGACCTGGCATCGCTGGGAGGAACTGCTCGACCACTGCCATATCCTGGTGCTGCAACGCCCGGACATCGGCAGCGAGCCGCCGGAGTCCCTGCGCAACCTGCTGGCGGCGCGCAGCGTCGGCAATCCCCAGGCCCTGTGCGGGCCGGGAGGCAACATCGCTTTCGTCTGGCAGACGCCGCTGGAAGTGTCCGCCACCCAGATCCGCGAGCGCCTGGCCAGCGGCAGATCGGTCCGCTTCCTGGTGCCCGATGCGGTGCTGGCCTATATCCATGCGCACGGGTTGTACCCGGCGTCGAACTGAACACACATCAAGAGTCGTACATGCAGAACGAACAACTGGTCCAACTGGCGGTAGCCGCCCTGGAAGATCTGAAAGCCAAAGACATCACCGTCATCGATGTGCGCGGCAAGACCAGCGTCACCGACTACATGGTGATCGCCAGCGGTACCTCGGGCCGCCACGTCAAATCCCTGGCCGAGAACGTGATCGAGAAGGTCAAGGAGCAGGGCAGGCGTCCGCTGGGCAGCGAAGGCCTGGATGGCGGCGAGTGGGCCCTGCTCGACCTGGGCGACGTGGTGGTGCACGTGATGCAGGTCGCCACCCGCCAGTTCTACGATCTTGAGCGCCTGTGGCAAGGCGCAGAGCAGAGCCGCGCCCAGCACGGCGAAGCCTGAGGCCGTCGTGCGTCTGCGTCTGATCGCCGTGGGCTCGCGCATGCCGCGCTGGGTGGAGGAGGGCTGGCAGGAATACGCCAAGCGTCTGCCGCCCGAGCTGACCCTCGACCTGGTGGAGATTCCGCTGCACACCCGGGGCAAGAACGCCGACGTGAACCGCCTGATCCGCCAGGAAGGCGAGGCCATGCTGGCCAAGGTGCAACCGGGCGAGCGCATCGTCACCCTCGAGGTGCAGGGCAAGCCCTGGAGCACCGAGCAGCTGGCCGGCGAGCTGGATCGTTGGCGCCTCGATGCGCGTACCGTCAACCTCATGGTCGGCGGCCCGGAAGGGCTGGCGCCGGAAGTCTGCGCGCGCAGCGAGCAGCGCTGGTCGCTGTCGCCCCTGACCCTGCCGCATCCGCTCGTGCGAATCCTCATCGGGGAGCAGATCTATCGTGCCTGGACGCTGTTGTCCGGGCATCCGTATCACAAATGACTGCGGTTAGCTGAATGCCGGAGCCGATTCGTCTCAAAGACCACGAGAAGGATGCGCGCCTGATCCGGGCGCGGGTCGTCGTCAGTGCCGGGGCGATTTTCCTGCTGGCGCTGGTACTGGTCGCCCGCCTGTATTACCTGCAGGTGGTGCAGTACGAGCATCACTCGACCCTGGCGGAAAACAACCGGATCCACGTGCAGCCGCTGCCGCCGCCCCGCGGACTGATCTTCGACCGCAACGGCGTGATCATCGCCGACAACCGGCCGAGCTTCAGCCTGACCATCACCCGCGAGCGGGCCGGTGACTGGCTCAAGGTGCTCGACACCATCGTCGAGGTGCTGGCTCTGACCCCGGAGGATCGCGTCCTGTTCGAGAAGCGGGTGCGCCAGGGGCGTCGTCCGTTCGAGCCGGTCCCCGTGCTGTTCGAACTGAGCGAGGAGCAGATCGCGCGGATCGCCGTCAACCAGTTCCGCCTGCCCGGGGTGGAGGTGGACGCCCAGCTGGTCCGCCATTACCCCGAAGCGGAGCACTTCGCCCACTCGGTCGGCTACGTCGGGCGGATCAACGAGGCCGAGCTGAAGAAGCTCGACCCAGTCGACTACGCCGGCACCCACCACATCGGCAAGACCGGCGTGGAGCGTTTCTACGAGGATCTGCTGCACGGCCAGGTCGGTTACGAGGAAGTCGAGACCAACGCCCGTGGTCGGGTCCTGCGGGTGCTCAAGCACACCGACCCGGTGCCCGGCAAGGATCTCACCCTGACCCTCGACCTGAATCTGCAGAAAGCCGCCGAGGCCGCCCTCGGCGACCGGCGTGGGGCGGTGGTCGCCATCGATCCGGCGACCGGCGAGGTGCTGGCCATGGTCAGCCAGCCGAGCTTCAATCCCAACCTGTTCGTGACCGGGATCGGCTACAAGGACTACGCCGCGCTGCGCGATTCCATCGACCGCCCGCTGTACAACCGCGTGCTGCGAGGCCTGTACCCGCCGGGCTCGACCATCAAGCCGCTGGTGGCCCTGGCCGGCCTCGACACGGGCGTGGTCGACCGCAGCTCGCGGGTCTTCGATCCGGGCTATTACCAGCTGCCCAACGTCGAGCACAAGTACCGCAACTGGAACCGCGGCGGCGACGGCTGGGTGAACATGGAGGCGGCCATCTCCCGCTCCAACGATACCTATTTCTACGATCTGGCCCACAAGCTGGGCATCGATCGCCTGCACGGCTACCTGAGCCACTTCGGCATCGGGCAGCGGGTTTCCCTGGACATGTTCGGCGAAGCCGAAGGGCTCATGCCGTCGCGCGAATGGAAACGCGCCATCCGCCGGCAGGCCTGGTTCCCGGGGGAGACCCTGATCACCGGCATCGGCCAGGGCTACATGCTGACCACGCCGCTGCAGCTGGCACAGGCTACCGCCCTGGTCGCGAACAAGGGCAAATGGCATCGCCCGCGGCTGCTGCTGAGGGCGGACAAGCTTTCCCCGGAGCAACTGGTCGCCCAGGGGCTGGTGGAAGCCCTGCCGACCCCCTCGGACATCCGTCTGAAGGACCCGCGCTACTGGGACATGGTCAGCTCAGACATGCAGCAGGTCATGCACAGCGCGCGCGGTACCGCGCACAAGGTCGGCGATACCGCCGTCTACCGCATCGCCGGCAAGAGCGGTACGGCGCAGGTGGTGGCGATCAGGCAGGGTGAGAAGTACGACCGTAGCAAGCTGCACGAGCGCCACCGCGACCACGCCCTGTTCGTCGGCTTCGCTCCGGCCGAGGCGCCGAAGATCGCCGTGGCGGTGATGGTCGAGAACGGCGAGTCCGGTTCGGGCGTCGCCGCACCGGTAGTCAAGCAGGTGATGGATGCCTGGCTGCTCGGCGAGAATGGCCGTCTGAAGCCGGAGTTCATGCCGCCCGCACCCTTGGAGGTGGTCCATGAACAGTAACTTCGATCGCACCCTGTCCCGGGAGGACGTGCTGCGCCGCCGCTCCAGCCTGCTGCAGCGCCTGCACATCGACGGCCCGCTGCTGCTGCTGTTGCTGCTGCTGGCCTGCGGCAGCCTGTTCGTTCTCTATTCGGCCAGCGGCAAGGACGTTGACCTGCTGCTCAAGCAGGCCAGTTCGTTCGGGCTGGGCATGGCCAGCATGCTGCTCATCGCCCAGGTCGAGCCGCGCTTCATGGCCCGCTGGGTGCCGCTGGGGTATGTCTGCGGCGTCCTGCTGCTGCTGGTGGTGGAGGTGATGGGGCACAACGCCATGGGCGCCACGCGCTGGATCAACATCCCTGGAGTGATTCGCTTCCAGCCTTCGGAATTCCTGAAGATCATCATGCCGGCGACCATCGCCTGGTATCTCTCCCGGAGCAGCCTGCCGCCCAGCTTCAAGCATACGCTGGTGAGCCTGGCGCTGATCGGCGTGCCCTGCGTGCTGATCCTGCGTCAGCCCGACCTCGGCACCGCGGTGCTGATCCTCGCTTCCGGCGCCTTCGTGCTGTTCGTCGCCGGCCTGCGCTGGCTGTGGATCGCAGGTGCGGCGGCGGCGGCGGTGCCGGTCGTCGTGGGCATGTGGTACTTCGTCCTGCACGAGTACCAGAAGCAGCGCATTCACACCTTCCTCGATCCGGAAAGCGACCCTCTGGGAACCGGCTGGAACATCATCCAGTCGAAGGCGGCCATCGGCTCCGGCGGGGTGTTCGGCAAGGGCTGGCTGCTCGGCACCCAGTCGCATCTGGATTTTTTGCCGGAAAGCCATACGGACTTTATCATTGCGGTCCTGTCCGAGGAGTTCGGGCTGGTGGGCGCCTGCCTGCTGCTGATGGTCTACCTGATGCTGATCGCGCGGGGCCTGGTGATCACCGTGCAGGCACAGACGCTGTTCGGTAAGCTGCTGGCTGGCGGCCTGACCCTGACCTTCTTCGTCTACGTGTTCATCAACATCGGCATGGTGAGCGGTCTGCTGCCGGTGGTGGGGGTGCCCCTGCCTTTTATTAGTTACGGTGGAACTTCGCTTGTGACCCTGATGTCAGGGTTCGGGGTTTTGATGTCGATCCACACCCATCGCAAGTGGATCACCAAGGTTTGAGTGGATCATCGATGCAGATACGGTGTGGCTGGGCGGCGCGAATGCTGTCTACGACGGGCCTGGCGGCAATTCTCGGCTTTGTCGGTGCGCTGCAGGCCGGAACGGTGCGGGCGGGCGACTACGCCGGCTCGCCCCAGGTCGACGAATTCATCGCCGAACTGACCCGGGATTACGGATTCGCCAGCGAACAGTTGGTCAGTCTGTTCCAGGAGGCCGAGCGCAAGCAGTCGATTCTCGACGCCATCTCGCGCCCGGCGGAGCGGGTCAAGCCGTGGAAGGAATACCGGCCGATCTTCATCACCGACGCCCGGGTCGCCCGCGGCGTGGATTTCTGGCGCCAGCACGAGGCCGCCCTGGCCCGTGCGGAGCAGGAGTACGGAGTGCCGGCGCAGGTGATCGTGGCGATCATTGGCGTGGAGACCTTCTACGGCCGCAATACCGGCAACTACCGGGTGATCGACGCGCTCTCCACGCTCGGCTTCGACTACCCGCCGCGGGCGCCCTTCTTCCGCAAGGAGCTCCGGGAGTTCCTCCTGCTGGCCCGCGAGGAGCAGGTCGACCCGCTCAGCGTGACCGGCTCCTACGCCGGCGCCATGGGCCTGCCGCAGTTCATGCCGAGCAGCTTCCGCTCCTTCGCGGTGGACTTCGATCACGATGGCCACATCGACATCTGGAAGAATCCGACCGATGCCATCGGCAGCGTCGCCAGCTATTTCAAGCGGCATGGCTGGGCTGCCGGCCAGCCGGTGGTCAGCCGCGCCGAGCTCCAGGGCACCCAGGCCCAGCAGGGCCTGAGCGAGGGGCTGGATCCGCAGAAGAGCTTGGGCGAGCTGCGCAGCCTCGGCTGGAAGACCCGGGATGTCCTGGACGATGCCATGCCGGTGACCGCCTTCCGCCTCGAAGGCGCGGAGGGCGACGAGTACTGGCTGGGCCTGCCCAACTTCTACGTGATCACCCGCTACAACCGTAGCGCCATGTACGCCATGGCGGTCTATCAGTTGTCCGACCTGCTGGCTCAGGCACGGAGCAAGCCCTGATGCGAAAATCGAGTGTCCGACTGACCGCGCTCGGGGGGCTGGCCATGCTGCTGGCCAGCTGTTCCAGCCACCATCCGTCGTCGGGCGGATTGTCCTCCGGTTCGGACCAGTACATGCGCCCGCACAAGGATGGCGCGCCTTGGTGGGACGTCGACGTGTCGAAGATTCCTGATGCCGTGCCGACGCCCCACTACGGCCCGGTCAAGGCCAATCCCTACACCGTGCTGGGGACGACCTACTACCCGATGAACGATGCCGGCAACTACAAGGCGACCGGCACCGCTTCCTGGTACGGCACCAAGTTCCATGGCCAGGCCACGGCCAACGGCGAGGCCTACGACCTCTACGGCATGACCGCAGCGCACAAGACCCTGCCGCTGCCCTGCTACGTACGGGTGACCAACCTGGACAACAACCGCAGCGTGATCCTGCGGGTCAACGACCGCGGCCCGTTCTATTCCGATCGCGTCATCGACCTGTCCTTCGCTGCGGCGAAGAAACTCGGCTATGCCGAGATCGGTACTGCTCGGGTCCGGGTGGAAGGCATCGACCCCAAACGCTGGTGGGCCGAGCGGGGGCAGTCGGCGCCGATGGTGCTGGCGAAGCCGCAGATGGCCGAGGCCGAGCCAGCCGCTCGCCCGGTGTCGCAACCGGTCGAGCAGTACTCGCCGCCGCCCCGGCAGCATGCGGCAGCGGTGCTGCCGCTGGAAGTGGCCGATGCGGGCGCTGGCGAACAGTCCACCCAGGGCATCTATCTGCAGGTGGGCGCCTTCGCCAACCCGGATGCCGCGGAGCTGCTCAAGGCCAAGCTGGGCACGCTCAGCGGTGCCCCGGTGTTCATCAGCTCGGTGGTCCGCGGCCAGCAGATACTGCATCGTGTTCGCCTCGGGCCGATCGGCAGCCAGAGCGAGGCCCAACAGCTGCAGAACAGCGTGAGGCTGGCCAGGTTGGGGCAACCGACCCTGGTCAAGCCCGACTGAGCGCCCAGCCGACTCTTACGACATCCAACAGCCCCGCAAGGGAATATTCGACTAGCAAACCACTCGAGATACGATGAAAACCACCCGCTTAGCGCACCGTTTGTTCCTTGCCCTGCTGATGATCTGCACGCCGGCAGCATGGGCTGCGACCCAGGCCGTTCCCGCCCCGCCGCAACTGGCCGCCACCTCCTATCTGCTGATGGACGCGGCCAGCGGCCAGGTGCTGATCGAGAACAACGGCGATCAGCGCCTGCCGCCGGCCAGTCTGACCAAGCTGATGACGGCTTACATCGCGACTCAGGAGATCAAGCGCGAACAGATCAAGGAAAGCGATATGGTCACCGTCAGCGAGCACGCCTGGCGGACCGGTGGTTCGCGGATGTTCATCCAGGTCGGCACCCAGGTGAGCGTCGGCGATCTGCTGCACGGCATCATCATCCAGTCCGGCAACGACGCCAGCGTAGCGCTGGCCGAGCACATCGCCGGCAGCGAAGACGCCTTCGCCGACATGATGAACACCACCGCTCAGCGCCTCGGCATGAGCAATTCGCACTTCATGAACGCCACCGGCCTGCCGAATCCGGAGCACTACTCCTCGGCCCACGACATGGCCAAGCTGGCCCGCGCGATCATCTACGACGATCCCGCCCACTACGCCATCTACGCCCAGAAGGAGTTCTTCTGGAACAACATCAAGCAGCCCAACCGCAACCTGCTGCTGTGGCGCGACAAGACCGTCGACGGTCTGAAGACCGGCCACACCGATGAGGCCGGCTACTGCCTGGTGGCTTCCGCCGTGCGCGAGGGCCAGCGGCTGATCGCCGTGGTGTTCGGTACCAACAGCGAGCAGGCCCGCGCCGCCGAGACCCAGAAGCTGCTGACCTACGGCTTCCGCTTCTTCGAGACCCAGACCTTCTTCAACAAGGACACCGAACTGGCCAAGGCTCCGGTATGGAAGGGCAGCAGCCGCGAGATTCGCGCCGGCCTGGCCAAGGACCTGAGCATGACCGCGCCGCGCGGCCAGCTCAAGCAGCTGACCACCAGCATCAGCCTGCAGCCGCAGCTGATCGCCCCGATCAAGCAGGGCGACGTGATCGGCAAGGTCGAGGTCAAGTCGGGCGAACAGGTTCTGCAGACCGCCGATCTCATCGCCCTGGATACCGTCGAGGAGGGTGGCCTGTTCCGTCGCATATGGGATAGCATCCGACTGTTCATCTACGGTTTGTTCCACTGATCCATTGCCGACCGCCGTCCATCCCGGATGGACGGCCGTCTCCGCGGGCTGCGGGCCCGCCGCTGCCATGACCGATACCGACGTACAAGCCCCGAAAATCGAGTTTCCCTGCGAGCGCTACCCGATCAAGGTGATCGGCGATGCCGGCGAAGGCTTCCCCGACCTGGTCGTCGAGGTGATCCAGCGCCATGCGCCCGACCTCGACAGTTCCTCCCTGGTGGTGCGCGACAGCCGCAACGGCCGCTTCCTGTCCGTCCAGGTGCTGATCACCGCCACCGGCGTCGAGCAGTTGCAGGCCATCCACATCGACCTGCGCGCCACCGGCCGCGTGCACATGGTGCTCTGATGGTCGGCGTGCGCGAGCTCGGCCTGATCCCCTACGAGCCTGCCTGGCAGGCGATGCAGCGCTTCACCGACCAGCGCACCGCGCAGACCGCCGACGAGATATGGCTGCTGCAGCATCCGCCGGTCTTCACCCAAGGCCAGGCCGGCAAGGCCGAGCACGTGCTGTTCCCCGGCGACATCCCCGTGGTCCAGGTGGATCGCGGCGGTCAGGTGACCTACCACGGCCCAGGGCAACTGGTCGGCTACCTGCTGCTGGATGTGCGGCGTCTGGGCATCGGCGTGCGCGAGCTGGTCAGCCGCATCGAGGACAGCCTGATCGGGCTGCTCGCCAGCTACGAGGTCGAGGCCTACGCCAAGCCGGACGCGCCTGGCGTCTACGTGCGGGACATGAAGATCGCCTCGCTGGGCCTGCGCATCCGCAACGGTTGCTCCTTCCATGGCCTGGCGCTGAACGTCGACATGGAACTCGAGCCGTTCCGGCGCATCAACCCCTGCGGTTACGCCGGCATGGTCATGACCCAACTGAAGGATCTGGCCAGCGGGCCGATCGAAATTGCCGAAGTGACCAGTCGCCTGCGTGCGCAGCTCGTGATGCGCCTGGGTTACGATGAATCGAAGACCCTGACGGGCGGAATCGAGAACATATGAGCACGATGGAAACCGCGGGCAAGGGCCCGGGCAAGGTGGAAACCGGGGTCAAGCTGCGTGGCGCCGAGAAGGTCGCGCGGATCCCGGTGAAGATCCTTCCCACCGAGGAGCTGCCGCGCAAGCCGGACTGGATACGCGTGCGCGTGCCGGTCACCCCGGAGATCGAGCGGATCAAGCAGCTGCTGCGTCAGCACAAGCTGCACAGCGTCTGCGAGGAAGCCTCCTGCCCGAACCTGGGCGAGTGCTTCTCCGGCGGTACCGCCACCTTCATGATCATGGGCGACATCTGCACCCGTCGCTGTCCGTTCTGCGACGTCGGCCACGGTCGGCCCAACGCGCTGGACCCGGACGAGCCAAAGAACCTCGCTGCGGCCATCGCCGACCTGCGCCTGAAGTACGTGGTGATCACCTCGGTGGATCGCGACGACCTGCGCGATGGCGGCGCCCAGCACTTCGCCGACTGCCTGCGCGAGATCCGCAAGCTGTCCCCGGGCGTCCAGCTGGAGACCCTGGTGCCGGATTACCGCGGACGCATGGACATCGCTCTCGAGATCACTGCGACCGAGCCGCCGGACGTCTTCAACCACAACCTGGAAACCGTGCCACGGCTGTACAAGTCCTCGCGTCCGGGCTCCGACTTCGAGTGGTCGCTGGACCTGCTGCAGAAGTTCAAGGAGCGCGTTCCGGGCGTGCCGACCAAGTCGGGGCTGATGCTCGGCCTCGGCGAGACCGACGAGGAGGTGATCGAGACCATGCAGCGCATGCGTGAGCACGACATCGACATGCTCACCCTCGGCCAGTACCTGCAGCCTTCGCGTAGCCACCTGCCGGTGCAGCGCTTCGTGCATCCGGACACCTTCGCCTGGTTCGCCGAGGAAGGCCAGAAAATGGGCTTCAAGAACGTCGCTTCCGGTCCGCTGGTGCGTTCTTCCTACCATGCCGACCAGCAGGCGCACGGCGAGAAGATCAGCTGAGCGGTCTCAAACCATGGAAAAAGGGCGACCCGCGGGTCGCCCTTTTTCGTTCTGTCGGCAGTGATGAGCTCGGGGTCGCCTTTGCGGGCTGCCCGCGCCGACTCACTCGCCCTTGAGTTTCTGCAGCAACTGGTGGGTCGGATAGCCGTCGGCCGGCCAGCCGAGCCGCTGCTGGAGGCTTCGCACCGCCTGGCGCGTGTTGGCGCCGATGATGCCGTCGGCACTGCCGGGATCGAAACCGTTGCCGGCCAGCAGTGTTTGCAGTTCGATCCGCTCGCTGCGGCTCAGCGGCCGGTCGTCGCGTGGCCAGTCGCCGAGGATGCGGCCACGGTTCTGGAAGCGCTCCGAGAGCAGGCCGATGGCCAGTGCATAGGAAGTGGAGTTGTTGTACTTGAGAATGCTGCGGAAGTTGTCCAGCACCAGGAAAGCCGGACCGCGGTGGCCGGCGGGCAGCAGCAGGCTGGCCGTTTCCTCGTCGTGCGCAGTGCTGTCGCCGGGGATGGCTACACCCAACTGGCGCCATTCGCGCAACGACTTGCGCAGTCCCATGTCGGCCTGGGCGTAGTCGAAGCCCTTCGGCAGGCGCACCTCGAAGCCCCAGGGCTGGCCCAGACGCCAACCGGAGGACTGCAGATAGTTCGCGGTCGAGGCCAGGGCGTCGGGGGCCGAATCCCAGATGTCGCGGCGGCCGTCGCCGTCGAAATCCACTGCATGCTGGTGGTAGGTGGTCGGGATGAACTGGGTCTGTCCCATGGCCCCGGCCCAGGAGCCGATCATCCGGGGCGGGCTGACATCGCCGCTCTGCAGGATACGCAGCGCCGCCAGCAACTGATCTTGGGCGAACTGCGGGCGGCGGCCTTCGTAGGCCAGGGTGGCGAGCGAGCGGATCACCGACTTGTCGCCCATGACCCGGCCGAAATTGCTTTCCATGCCCCAGATCGCCACCAACGCCTGACGGTCGACGCCGTAGCGGCTCTCGATGGTACGCAGCGTGTCGGCATGTCGATTCAGGTTGGCCAGGCCGGTGCGTACGCGCTGCTCGGACAGGGCGCCCTCCAGGTACTCCCAGACCGGGCGGGTGAATTCCGGCTGGCTGCGATCGGCGGCGATCACTGCGGGATCGGGGCTGATGCCGGCGAAGGCGGCGTCGAATACCCGCGGCTGGATGCCGGCCGCCAGGGCTTCCTGGCGGAACTGAGCGGCCCAGGCGCCGAAGTCCTGGCGCGGGGCGATGGATTCGAGCGCTGCAGCGGGCGTCGTCGATACGGGCGGAACCGGAGCGGCGGCTGGTTCCGGGGCGCCGGCGGAGGCGGGCGTATCGGCGCAGGCTGTCAGCAGAAGCAGGGTGCTGCTGGCGATCAGTTGGCGGAGGATCGGGCCGGGGACCGGAGTACGAAGCATCGATACATCTCGACGTGGTGCGATTCAAGGCGCGACCTTAGCACGCTTGGGCGCTTCTTGCCTGCACGGGGCGCCGGAAGGCAGGCGCTTCAGCTGTTTCGGCCAAGGCATGCAGCCGGATGTTCTCCACGGCATCGTCCCGCGCCCGAATCCTCTGCCGTGCCCGAAGCTTGCGGCAAGTTCGTTTGACTTGCGTCAGGGTGATGGCTCAATTACTGTTACGCTCGTCTCGGATAGCCTGCATGGCTGGTCCGACATCGGGAGGCACTTGAAGCACGCAGTTCGGGGATGAAGCAAGCCCCTTCCGGCGTCCTCCGCTCTCGTTCGCTCCGATTGCCCGGCCGGTCCGACCGGTACCGATGGCAATCCGAATCGGCCCATTGAACAACGGATACACCCAAAGACATGTCCGGTCTTCGTCACCATCGCCTGTCGTCGTTCCCGTGCGTCATCGCACTGGTGCTGGCCGTGGCTTTGCTGATGAATCCCGTTCTGGTGACCCTGGGTGACTTCCACATCGAGGTCGAGCACTCGAACGGTATCGCCTACGAGCAGACGTCGTCGGTGCAGCAGGATGACAACGGCTCCCGCCTCCTCGATGCACTGCTGCATATCGCCCATTCCGGTGGCGCTTCATTGGCCACCCTTCCGGCCTTTCTGGTCGTGCCGGCAGCTCCCGCCGCCAGGGTGAAGATCCTGGGCGAAGTGGAGTCTCCGCCTTCCTCTCCCCGCCAAGCCCCTTATCGCCCTCCGATTCCAGCGTGACTCTTGGACTGGCCTATGGCCAGCTTTCACGTTTCTGAATACGCTCGGAGTCATTTCATGCGCTTTCGACCTGCGGCCCATGCCGCTTGTGGCGTGGCATTTCCCTTGGCTTGGCCTGTTACCGCCGCTGCCCGTTTCACCCCGGACGACGCCTTCGCCCGCGTTGCCGCTGCCTGTTTCCGTCCGCGCATCGTCGCCCGCTACGTCGGGCCGCTCGCGGAGAGTCCCGACCGTGCCCGCCTGCGATCAGTCGGTGGCCGCATGAAGGTTCTCGGCGCGTAGCACGCGGCGCTCCACAGGCCTATTCCGCCATGTCGCTGGCACGACATGGCCATGACGATTCTTGCGACGCCTGGCGTCATTCGAGGTTATTTATGAAGAAAAGCCGTCCCCGCTTTCCGTTGAGCGCATGGTCCCTGGCCGTGATGTGCACGCTTGCGCTTACGGTTCAGGCCGCCGATCAACTTGGCCGATTCGCGGTTCCCGAGAGTCAGATCCAAGCCCTCGGCATCCAGACCGCTCCCTTGCAGGGGCAGACGGGTTCGATCAAGTCGAGCTTCCCGGCGCAGGTGGTCGTGCCGACCCAGGCCGAGCAGGTGGTCAGCTCGCCGGTGTCCGGCCTGGTCGCGCAGCTGCTGGTGCTGCAGAACGAGATCGTGCGCCCGGGCACGCCCCTGATCCGCATCGCCAGCCCTGAGCTTGGCCAGCTGCAACTGCAACTGCTGCAGGCCGGCGCCCGCGCCACGCTCGCCCGGCAGGCCTCGCAGCGCGAGCAGGCCCTCTACAGCGAAGGCATCATTGCCCAGCGCCGGGTGCAGGAGGCTCAGGCCGCCCTGAAGGAGGCCGAGGCGGCGCTGCAGCAGGCCAAGGCGGCCCTGCGTCTGAGCGGCATGCCGGCCGAGACCGTCGCCCGCGTCGCCGCCTCGGGCACGCCGCAGGACAGCATCACCCTGACCTCATCGCAGAACGGCATCGTCACCGCGGTGGCGGTCAAGCCCGGTCAGCGGGTCGACAACATGACCGCCTTACTGAACGTCGCGCAGACCGATGTGCTCTGGCTCGACATCCAGCTCCCGGTCACCGAGCGTGCCAACTGGCGGGCCGGAACCAAGGTGATGGCCACCGTGGCCGGGCACGAGACGCAGGCCGAGATCCTGAGCATCAGCCCGACCGTTTCGGCCAACAGCCAGACGGTTCTGCTGCGCGCCGCCATCGACGGCAAGAGCGGGCAGATCCGCCCCGGCGAGTTCGTGACGGTCGAGCTGCCCGTCGCCGCTACGCAGGAAGGATGGGACGTGCCGCTCGCCGCGGTGGCCCACGACGGCGACCAGGCCTACGTGTTCGTTCGCACCGCCGACGGTTTCGAGGCCCGGCCGGTGACGGTCGCCGCCCGGGCCGGGCAACTGGTGCGCGTGCAGGGCGAACTCAAGACCGGCGAGCAGATCGCCGTATCCAGCGTGGTGGCGCTCAAGGGCGCCTGGCTCAATGCCAAGGAGAGCCAATAAATGCTGGCTCGTCTCATCCAGTTCGCCCTGGCGCAGCGCCTGTTCATGCTGATGGCGACGCTGTTCATCACCGCCGCTGGCTGGTATGCCTACAGCGGGTTGCCCATCGACGCCTTCCCGGACGTGTCGGGCACCCAGGTCAAGATCATCATGAAGGCTCCCGGCATGACGCCGGAGGAGGTCGAAAGCCGTATCGCCGTGCCGATCGAGGTGGAAATGCTCGGCCTGCCGAAAACCACGCTCCTGCGTTCGGTGAACAAGTACGGCCTGGTCGACGTGACCATCAACTTCGAGGACGGCACCGACATCTACTGGGCGCGCCAGCAGGTCAGCGAGCGCCTCGGGGGGCTGGTCGGCAACCTGCCCCCCGGCATCGTCGGCGGGATGGCGCCGATCACCACCCCGCTGGGCGAAATGTTCATGTTCACCGTCGACGGCGAGGGGATGTCCCTGGCCGAGCGGCGCAGCCTGCTGGACTGGGTCATCCGCCCGGCGCTGCGCACCGTGCCGGGGGTCGCCGACGTGAACGCGCTGGGCGGCGAGGTCCGCGCCTTCGAGGTGGTGCCCGATCAGCTCAAGATGATCGCCAGCGGCGTGACCGTGACCCAGCTCAAGGATGCGATCCTCGTCAACAACCGCAACGACGGCGCCGGCCGGCTCGGGGAGGGCGACGAGGTGCTGCTGGTCCGCAGCGAGGGCAGCATCAACACCCTGGATGACCTGCGCGAGATCGTGGTCACGAGCAAGGACGGCGCGCCGGTGCGCGTCGGCAGCCTGGCCGAGGTCAAGATCGGCTCGATAACCCGCAACGGCGTGGTGACCCACAGCGGCCAGGGCGAGGCGGTCGAAGGCCTGGTGTTGGGCCTGGCCGGCGCCAACGCGCAACAGGTGGTCGAGGGCGTGCGCAAGAAGCTCGCCGAGCTGCAGCCGACCCTGCCCAAGGGCGTGGAGATCAACAGCTTCTACGACCGCTCGACGCTGGTGACCAAGGCCGTGGGCACGGTGTCCTCGGCGCTGATGGAAGCGACCGTTCTGGTGGTCGTGCTCCTGGTGCTGTTCCTCGGCGATCTGCGTGCGGCCCTGACGGTCGCCCTGGTGCTGCCCCTGGCGGCGCTGATCACCTTCATCCTCATGCGCGTCTTCGGCATGTCGGCCAACCTGATGAGCCTGGGCGGCTTGGCCATCGCCATCGGCATGCTGGTCGACGCCGCCGTGGTGGTGGTGGAGAACGTCGTCCAGCACCTGGCCACCGACCACTCGGGCGGCAAGCTGCCGCGGCTGCACATCATCTACCGTGCGGTGCGCGAGGTCTCGGTGCCGATCACCTCGGGCATGCTGATCATCATCACGGTGTTCCTGCCGCTGCTCACCCTGCAGGGGCTGGAGGGCAAGTACTTCGCCCCGGTGGCGCTGACCATCGTGTTCGCCCTGGGCGGTGCGCTGCTGCTGTCGCTGACGATCATTCCCGTCCTGGCGTCCTTCCTGTTGGGCAAGGTGAAGCACGAGGAGCCCTGGCTGCCGCGCAAGCTGCTGGAATTCTACGAGCCGATCCTCGCCTGGGGCCTCAGTCGCCAGCGCTTTGTCATCGTCGGCGCGGCGGTGATGCTGCTGGCCGCCGGGGTGATCTACACCCAGGTCGGCAAGACCTTCATGCCGGGCATGGACGAGGGTGACCTGATCGTCGGCATCGAGAAGCTCCCGTCGATCAGCCTGGAGGAAAGCGCCGCGCTCGACCTGAAGATCCACAAGGCGATCATGTCGGCGGTTCCGGAGGTGCGCGGCGTCGTCGCCCGCGCCGGCTCGGACGACATCGGTCTCGACCCCATGGGCCTGAACCAGACCGACACCTTCCTGCTGCTGAAGCCGCGCGAGGAGTGGCGGATGGAAACCAAGGACGAACTGATGGAGGAGTTACGCAAGGTGCTCGATCCGATACCCGGCATCGAATACAGCTTCACCCAGCCCATCGAGATGCGTGTGTCGGAAATGGTCATCGGCGTGCGCGGCGACCTGGCGATCAAGATCTTCGGACCCGACCTCGCCCAGCTCAACGAGTACGCGCGGCTGATCGTCGAGCTGCTGAAGACGGTTCCCGGCAACCAGGACGTATACACCGTGCAGAACGACGGCATGCAGTACCTGCGGGTCGCCATCGACCGCCTGCAGGCCGGCCGGCTCGGCCTGAACGTCGAGGAGATCCAGGACGCGCTGCGAGCCCAGATCGAAGGGCAGCGGGCCGGGGTGGTGATCGAGGGCAACCGCCGCACGCCGATCGTGCTGCGCGGCGCCGACGGAATACGCCTGTCGCCGGTCGAGTTCGAGTCGCTGCGGATTACCACTCGGGACGGCAACACCGTTCCCCTGTCTAGCGTCGCCCGTCTGGAGCGGGCGGAGGGGCCGGTGAAGATCGACCGGGAAATGGGCAACCGCTACAGCGTGGTCATCGCCAGCGTCAGCGGCCGCGACCTGGTGGGCTTCGTCGAGGAGGCCAAGGCGCTCGTCGCGCAGAAGCTGCCCCTGGCCACCGGCTACCAGCTCACCTGGGGAGGGCAGTTCGAGAACCAGCAGCGCGCCGCGGCGCGTCTGAGCGTCGTGGTGCCGATCTCGCTGGGACTGATCTTCGTGCTGCTGTTCGCCACCTTCGGCTCGGTACGCCAGACCCTGCTGATCCTCAGCAACATCCCCTTTGCCCTGGTCGGCGGCATCGTCGCCCTGTGGGTCACCGGGGAATACCTGTCGGTACCGGCCTCGGTGGGCTTCATCGCCCTGCTGGGCATCGCGGTGCTGAACGGCGTGATGCTGGTCAGCTACTTCAACCAGCTGCATGGCGAGGGTCTGCCGATCGACCAGGTGGTCGCCCATGGCGCCAAGCGCCGCCTGCGGCCGGTGCTGATGACCGCCTCGATCACGGCGTTCGGTCTGATCCCGCTGCTGTTCGCCAGCGGACCCGGCTCGGAAATCCAGCGGCCGCTGGCCATCGTCGTGACCGGCGGCCTGATCACCGCCACGGCGCTGACCCTGATGCTGCTGCCGATCCTGTACCAGCGTTTCGCCTTCCCGAAACAGGAGGCTTCCCATGTCTGAACTTTGCCTGACATTGCTATGCCCGCCCGAGGTCGAGGAGAAGCTGATCGATCTGCTGCTCCTGATGCCCAACGCGCGGGTCTTCTCCAGTACCGCCCGGTCCGCGCACGGCATGTCCCAGGAGTACATGGACGAGAAGGAGCAGGTGCTGGGCTGGACGCGGACCACCGAGGTTCGCGCGCTCATCACCGCGGACGAGCAGACCGCACTGCTCGAAACGTTGCGACAGCAATTCTCCGGCGTGGGCATCCGTTACTGGACCATGCCGGTCGTCGATTCGGGAGTGATCCTATGAAGTTTCGAAAGCTCCTGATCGGTCTGCTGATCGCTTCGGGAACCGTCCAGGCCGTGGAGCCGCTGAGCCCGCCCGGGCTTCTGCCGATCGAGGTGGCCCGCCCGCTCCTCGAGCAGGATCCGGGCGTCGCTTCTGCCCGGGCCGGACTGGAGGTGGCCCGGCAGCAGGCCGGCATCCTCGAGCGCTCGCCCCACGAATGGAACATCAGCGGCCAGTTGAACCAGCGGCACCTGTACAACGCCGACAAGACCTACTCGGAATGGAACGCCAACCTGCAGAAGGGCATCCGCCTGCCGAACAAGGCCGCTGCCGACCGCAGGATCGGCAAGGCCACCGTCGACGAGTCCTTCGCTGCCTACGGTGCGGCGCTGATCCAGTCGTCCCGTGAACTAATCGTCCTCTGGGTGGATTGGCTGGCGGCGGAGCGTGGCCACGAGCTGGCCAAAAGCAATCTGAAATCGGCCCAGGCCAATCTCGATGCGGTGGAGAAGCGTTCCCGCGCCGGCGACGCCTCGCAGCTGGACGTGAGCCTCGCCCGCGCCGAACTGGCCGACCAGAGGCGACTGGAGAACGACGCCAAGACCCAGGCCGACGCGACCTGGTCGCTGCTGTCCACCCGTTTCCCCGGGCTGGAGCGCCGTGGCGCGACGCTACCCGAGCCGCTGCCGATCAAGGAGGAGGCTTCCTTGTGGCGTCAGCGTGTCATCGGCGAAAGCCACGCCCTGCAGGTCATGCAGGCGCGTACGCGCAACGCCCAGGCCCAGGCCGACCGGGCGAGGGCGGACAAGATCCCCGACCCGACCCTCGGCGTCTACTCGGCTTCGGAGAACGGGCACGAGCGAGTCTTCGGCCTGACCTTCAGCGTGCCGATCCCCACCGGCCTGCGCAGCGCGAACAGCGCCAAGGCCCTGGCGGCCGTCGAGGTCTCCCGCCAGGACGAGGAGCTCGCCAAGCGCCAGCTGGAGGCGGCGATCGCCGGTGCCGTGGCGACGGCCCGGGGCTCCTACGAGAGCATGCAGATCGCCAAGGAAGGCGCCGCTTCCATGCAGGAGAACGCCAAGCTGATGCAGCGGGCCTACGCTCTCGGCGAAGCGGAGCTGCAGGCTATGCTGATCTCCCGTCGCCAGGCGAATGCGGCGCAGAGCAGCGCGCTGCAGGCACAGGTCGCGGCGCTCAAGGCCTACTACGGATTGCTGGCCGACGCCCAACTGATCTGGGGACTGGACAGCGACTAACGCAGCACGGCTCTGCGGAGCCCGGCCGGGTCTGCCGAGACCCGCGCCGGGCTTTTTTTCGTCGTCGCTTCAGCGCCGGCTGCGCTTTGGATCAGGATTCCGGGGGGAGGGGGAGGCGCTGGCCGGCGATGGCCAGGGCCAGATGGCCGAGGCCGTTCCAGGGATCGCCCTCGGCCTGGCCCTTGATCTGCGCGTCGATCCGCTGGGCTTCCAGCAGCAGCTGGTTCCAGGGTGCGGAGGAGTGCCGCTGCAGGGCCTTGGCGAGCAGCGGGCGGCGTTTCTCCCAGACCGGCGGACGGGCCTGGGCGAAAGCCCGCTCCAGCGGCACGCCCTGGCCGTACTGCAGGGCCAGGCTGGCGAGCAGGCGCAACTCGCGGGCCAGCGCCCAGAGGATCACCGGGGTCTCCACGCCTTCGCCGCGCAAGCCGTCGAGCATGCGCAGGGCGTGGGCGGCCTCGCCCCTGAGGGCGCAGTCGATCAGGCCGAAGACGTCGAAGCGGGCGCTGTCGGCGACCGCCGCCTGCACCGTGTCGACGTCGAGCTGATTGCCTTCGGCGAGGAGCTTGAGCTTCTCCACCTCCTGGGCAGCGGCCAGCAGGTTGCCCTCGACGCGGGCGGCTATCAGCTCGAGCGCCTCCTGGCTGGCGGAAAGCCCGGCCTGGGCCAGGCGCTGGCGGATCCACTGGGGCAACTGCTGGGCGTCGATCGGCCAGATCTGCACGAACTGCACCTGCGGCCCGTCGAGCAGGGCCTTGGCCCATTTGCTCTTCTGCCCGCTGGCGTCGAGCTTGGGCAGGTCGATCAGCAGGACGGTATCCTCGGCGGGGCGCTGCAGGTACTCGAGGATGGCCGCGGCTCCCTTGTCGCCGGGCCTGCCGGAGGGAAGGCGCAGCTCCAGCAGACGCTTCTCGGCGAATAGCGAGAGGCTGGCGCCAGCCTCGTACAATTGGCCCCAGTCGAAGCTGGCATCGGCGTTGAACACCTGGCGCTCGCCGAAACCCTGGGCGCGCGCCGCGCTGCGGATGGCGTCGGCGGCCTCCTGGCAGAGCAGCGGTTCGTCGCCGCTGACCACGTAGACGGGCGCCAGCGGGCCCTTGAGCTGCTTGGCGAGTTGTGCGGGGGATATCTTCATGGGGAAAGACGGGCCGCCGAGACGGCCCGATCACGTCACTTCTGCTGCTGTCTCAGCAGGTCGATCGGCGACTGCTGCGGCGCGTTCTGCTGGCGGTCGGCTTGCTCCTGGAGCTGCTCCTCGATGCGGGCCTGTTCTTCGGCCTTCTGCTGCAGCTGCTCGAGCTTGCTCGGGGTGAGCTGCTGCAGACGCATCATGGTCTGCTGGACCAGCTCGTTGCGCATCTCGTCGCTCAGTTGCTTGGCCTGCTGGTTGGAGCCGGTGATGTTGTTCTGGTCGTACATGTAGACCCGGCGCGCCGTCACGGTGCTGCCGGTCAGCGGCAGGTCCTGCTTGCCGTGCAGTTCGTACTGCAGTTCGCTGATCAGCTCGTACTCGGAGCCGCGTCCGGAGGTGGTGTAGCTGGCGATGCGCTGCCGCTGTCCCTCGCGGACCAGGACCAGTTCGTAGGGTGCCCCGGCATGGATCTTCACATGGTTGGCCTCAAGCTGCTCGCGCAGCAGGCGGACGGTTTCGCCATAGGCGTTGCGTGCGCTCAGGTCGAGTTCCTTGATGGCGAACTGGCCGCCCTGGCCGGTGCCGCGCAGGTGGAAGCCGCAGGCACTGAGCAGACTGGCCAGGCCGAGGACCAGCAGTCCCTTCTTGATCATCTTGCATTCCCCTTCGAGAGGGCCCGGCCGGCTTCGCGCCGCCGGGCCGGAGCGTCAGTTGGCGACGATGTTGACCAGCTTGCCGGGTACCACGATGACCTTGCGGATGGCCAAACCCTCGGTGAAGCGCAGGACGTTCTCGTTGCCCCGGGCGGTGGCCTCGATTTCCTCGCGGGAAGCGCTGGCCGGCACCTGGATTTCTCCACGCAGCTTGCCGTTGACCTGCACCACCAGGGTCAGGTTGTCCTGCACCAGGGCGGATTCGTCCACCGCCGGCCACGGGGCGTCGATCACGGCACCGCTCTTGCCGAGTTCACGCCAGAGTTCGTGGCTGATGTGCGGGGTGATCGGCGCCAGCAGCAGGACCACCGCTTCCAGGCCTTCCTGGAGCAGGGCGCGGTCCTGTTCGCCGGCGCTCGGCGCCTTCTCCAGCACGTTCATCAGGGTCATCACCGCGGCGATGGCGGTATTGAACTTGTGGTGCTGGCCGACATCCTGGCTGGCCTGCTTGATGGCCAGGTGGATAGCGCGGCGGATTTCCTTCTGTGCGTCGCTCAGCGCGGCCTTGTCCAGAGCGCCGGGCAGGCCGGCGCCGACGTGGGCATGGGCCAGACGCCAGACCCGGCGCAGGAAGCGGCTGGCGCCTTCGACGCCGGCGTCGGACCACTCCAGGCTCATGTCCGGCGGCGAGGCGAACATCATGAACAGACGGCAGGTGTCGGCGCCGTACTGGTCGATCATCGCCTGTGGATCGACACCGTTGTTCTTCGACTTGGACATCTTCTCAGTGCCGCCGATCTCCACCGGCAGGCCGTCGGACTTGAGCTTGGCGCCGACGACCTTGGCCTTGGCGTCGCGCTCGACGATCACGTCGGCTGGATTGAACCAGTCCTTGCCGCCGTTCTCCAGGTGGCGGTAGTAGGTCTCGGCGACCACCATGCCCTGGGTCAGCAGGTTCTTGAACGGCTCGTCGCAGGACACCAGGCCCTCGTCGCGCATCAGCTTGTGGAAGAAGCGCGCGTAGAGCAGGTGTAGGATGGCGTGCTCGATGCCGCCGATGTACTGGTCCACCGGCAGCCAGTGGTTGGCGGCCTGCGGGTCGACCATGCCCTTGTCGTACTGCGGCGAGGCGTAGCGGGCGTAGTACCAGGACGACTCGACGAAGGTGTCCATGGTGTCGGTTTCGCGCTTGGCGGGCTTGCCGCACTTCGGGCAGCTGCACTCGTAGAATTCCGGCATCTTGGCCAGCGGGCTGCCGGTGCCGTCCGGCACCACGTCCTCGGGCAGCACCACCGGCAACTGATCCTCCGGCACCGGCACGTCGCCGCAGGACTCGCAGTGGATGATCGGGATCGGGCAGCCCCAATAGCGCTGGCGGCTGATGCCCCAGTCGCGCAGGCGGAACTGGGTCTTGCGCGCGCCATGGGCGGCGCTTTCCAGATCGGCGACGATGGCGTCGAAGGCGGCCTCGTAGGTCAGATCGTTGTATTTGCCGCTATTGATGGTGATCAGTGCTGGATCGTTCTTCCATGCGTACCACTCTTTCCATTCGGAGATATCCACTTCCTCGAAAGAGTCAACGGGATGCTTGGTATCCCACGGCTTATCGCCCATCTTCTGCAGCTTGTAGACGGCTTTGATCGGCAGGCCGTACTTGTTGGCGAATTCGAAGTCGCGCTCGTCGTGGGCCGGCACTGCCATCACCGCGCCTTCGCCGTAGCCCCAGAGCACGTAGTTGGCGACGAACACCGGCAGCTTGTCGCCGGTCAGCGGGTGGACGACGAACTGGCCGGTGGCCATGCCCTTCTTCTCCATGGTGGCCATGTCGGCCTCGGCCACGGAGCCGGCCTTGCACTCGGCGATGAAGGCCGCGAGCGCCGGGTTGGTCGCAGCGGCGCGCTGGGCCAGCGGGTGCTCGGCAGCGACGGCGACGTAGGTGGCGCCCATCAGGGTGTCCGGACGGGTCGAGTAGACCTTGAGCTGGCCTTCCTCACCGACGCTGGCGACGTCGTAGTCGAAGACGATATCGGCACCGAAGCTCTTGCCGATCCAGTTGCGCTGCATGGTCTTGACCTGCTCGGGCCAGCCGTCGAGGGTGTCGAGGTCGGCGAGCAGCTCTTCCGCGTAGGCGGTGATGCGGAAGTAGTACATCGGGATCTCGCGCTTCTCGACCAGCGCACCGGAGCGCCAGCCGCGGCCATCGATCACCTGCTCGTTGGCCAGTACGGTCTGGTCCACCGGGTCCCAGTTCACGGTACCGTTCTTGCGGTAGATGACGCCCTTTTCGAACAGCCTGGTGAACAGCCACTGCTCCCAGCGGTAGTACTCCGGCTTGCAGGTGGTGACTTCGCGCGACCAGTCGATCGCCAGGCCCAGGCTCTTGAGCTGGGACTTCATGTAGGCGATGTTCTCGTAGGTCCACTTGGCCGGCGCCACCTGGTTCTTCATGGCGGCGTTCTCCGCCGGCATGCCGAAGGCGTCCCAGCCCATGGGCTGCAGCACGTTCTTGCCCTGCATGCGCTGGTAGCGCGCGATCACGTCGCCGATGGTGTAGTTGCGCACGTGGCCCATGTGCAGCTTGCCGCTGGGGTAGGGGAACATCGACAGGCAATAGAAGGTGTCCTTGCCCGGCTGCTCTCTCACTTCAAAGGATTGGTTCGCCTCCCAATGGGACTGCGCGGCGGCTTCGGTTTCGCGTGGCTGATACTGTTCGTGCATGGTCTGCTGGCGCTGGAAAAAGGGCTTCAGAAAACGGCGTAGCATACATGACGGCATTCGGTCGAGGGAAACGCCGTCATCCGTACTGGCGCCCTGCCGCCGTTGGTCGTGGTGCCCGCCAGGTCGCCAGCGGGGCGCTAAGCTCAAGACAGGGAGCCCGGTGCGTCCCTGCGTCGAGGTGCGGTATGAGCCAGGCACGAGCAGTCGGTGGTCTTTACGAGCGCTTGATCCAGCGGCTTGCCCTGGCCATCCACGAAGCGGAACAGGCCCGCAGCCAAGCTCCGGAGGACTCCGGCGAGTTGGAGCTGCGCGGTCTGTCCCTTGCCGAAATGGCCTGGATCCAGGCCTACCTGTCCCAGGACCTGCAATGGTTGCGCGGCTGGCATGCCGCCGCCGAGGAGCTGGCGTTGCTCGAACGGCAAGGATGCGAGGCGGATGCGCCTGCGGCTATCAGAGCAACGAACCGGCCGTCCGGCGATTCCCCCGTCCTGTTCTGCGCCTGCTGCGGCAGTCCGGTACGGATGAGTGCCGATAGCGCTCCGGCCTGTCCCGTCTGCACTTCGCAGGTATTCCGCGCCGGCCGTCGCCGCTGAGTTTATCTGTTAGCCTTCGCGGCACCGTCCGGAGGTGCCCGATGCCGCTTCGCTATCTGCTCAAACATCTCGTCCTGCCCCCGTCCGGCCTGTTGCTGCTGCTGGTGTTCGCCTGGTGGCTGCGTCGGCGCGTTCCGCGCCTGGCCGTCGCCGGCTTCGCCATCGGGCTGGGCGGGTTGTGGCTGCTCAGCCTGCCGGTCACGGTTGAATGGGCGGCGCGTCTGATCGAGCGCGAGCCGGCGCTGCCGGAAGCCGGTTGGGCGGATCTGGCGCAGCGTGCCGAAGCCATCGTGGTGCTGGGCGGTGGGCGGGAGCAGAACGATCCGGCCTGGGGCGGCGACCAGCCGAGCCCGATGGCGCTCGAACGCCTGCGCTACGCAGCGCGCCTGGTCAGGGCTTCCGGCTTGCCGCTGCTGGTCAGCGGCGGCCTGCATTTCGGCCGGCCGCCCAGCGAGGCGGCGTTGATGGCCGAGGTGCTGGAGCGCGACTTCGGCGTGCCGGTGCGCTGGCGGGAGGAGTCCAGTAGGACCACCTGGGAGAATGCCGCCGGCACGGCCGAACTGCTGCAGCGCGAAGGCATCCGCCGGATCGTGCTGGTGACCCAGGCCTGGCACATGCCGCGGGCGCGCTGGAGTTTCGAGGCGGTCGGTTTCGAGGTGGTGGCGGCCCCGGCCGGCTTCCTCGGCGTGCCGAACGGACGCCCGCTGGGCGGCTGGCTGCCGGAAGCCAAGGCGGCCTGGCAGAGCGGTCTGCTGCTCAACGAGGCGCTCGGTGAGCTGCTCTATCCCTATCTGTACCGCTAGGGGCGAAAAGAAAGAGCCCGGCACGGGGCCGGGCTCTTTCATGTATCGCAGCAGGGCCGGATCAGTTGCCGTACACCGGGAACTTGGCGCAGATCGCCTTGACCTTCTCGCGCACGGCGTCGATCACCGCTTCGTTGTTCAGGTCGGCGAGGATGTCGCAGATCCAGCTGGCCAGCTCGCGACACTCGGCTTCCTTGAAGCCGCGGGTGGTCACGGCCGGGGTGCCGATGCGCAGGCCCGAGGTGACGAAGGGCGAACGCGGATCGTTCGGCACGCTGTTCTTGTTCACGGTGATGTAGGCGCGGCCCAGGGCGGCATCCGCATCCTTGCCGGTGATGTCCTGCTTGATCAGCGAGAGCAGGAACAGGTGGTTCCGGGTGCCGCCGGACACCACGTCGAAACCGCGCTCGATGAACACCTGGGCCATGGCCTGGGCGTTCTTCACCACCTGCTGCTGGTATTCCTTGAACTCGGGCTGCAGGGCTTCCTTGAAGCACACGGCCTTGGCCGCGATCACGTGCTCCAGCGGGCCGCCCTGGGCGCCTGGGAAGACCGCAGCGTTGAGCTTCTTCTCGATCTCCTCGTTGGCGCGGGCCAGGATCAGGCCGCCGCGCGGGCCGCGCAGGGTCTTGTGGGTGGTGGTGGTGACAACGTCGGCGAAGGGCATCGGGTTCGGGTAGACGCCGGCGGCGACCAGACCGGCCACGTGGGCCATGTCGACGAACAGGTAGGCCCCGACCTTGTCGGCGATCTCGCGGAAGCGCGGGAAGTCCAGCACTTGGGAGTAGGCGGAGAAGCCGGCGACGATCATGCGCGGCTTGTGTTCCAGGGCCAGGCGCTCGACTTCGTCGTAGTCGATCAGGCCGTCGCTGTTAATGCCGTACTGGATGGCGTTGTACAGCTTGCCAGAGGAGCTCACCTTGGCGCCGTGGGTCAGGTGGCCGCCGTGGGCCAGGCTCATGCCGAGGATGGTGTCGCCCGCGTTGAGCAGGGCCAGGTAGACGGCGCTGTTGGCCTGGGAGCCGGCGTGCGGCTGGACGTTGGCGTAGTCGGCGCCGAACAGCTGCTTGGCGCGGTCGATGGCCAGCTGCTCGACGATGTCGACGTATTCGCAGCCGCCGTAGTAACGCTTGCCCGGGTAGCCTTCGGCGTACTTGTTGGTCAGCACCGAGCCCTGCGCTTCCATCACCGCCGGGCTGGTATAGTTTTCCGAGGCGATCAGCTCGATGTGTTCTTCCTGACGCCGAGCTTCTTGCTCCATGGCGGCAAACAGATCGGCGTCAAAGCGGGCGAGGGTCAAATCACGGCTGAACATGGCAGTCCCCTGGAAATCAGCTGGGCGGGAAAAAAAGAACGCGAATTCTACCCTATCCGTAAAGAACAGGCATATGAAAGGCGATCATCCGCCCGACGAATACAATTAAAGCAGCAGTTGATCAGAGCCCGCCCCGTATCTGCTCTTGCGCATCACCGCCGTTTGCCCTGCCCGGAGCATTCGGGTAGCTTTGCCGCTCGCGCGCGGGGTGCGGGCAGGCTGCTGTGCACAGGCCCGGGATCGGTCGTTCCCCGGCAAGTCTTCTATATATTTCTCTTCTGGCATTCAGATCCAAGGTCATCCATGGCTCAATACGTCTACACCATGCATCGGGTCAGCAAAGTCGTGCCCCCGAAGCGTGAAATCCTCAAGGACATCTCCCTGTCGTTCTTCCCCGGCGCCAAGATCGGCGTGCTCGGTCTGAACGGCGCGGGCAAGTCGACCCTGCTGCGGATCATGGCCGGGGTCGACACCGAGTTCGACGGCGAGGCCCGGCCGATGCCCGGCATCAAGGTCGGCTACCTGCCGCAGGAACCGCAGCTGGCCCCGGAGAAGACCGTGCGCGACATCGTCGAAGAGGCGGTGGGCGAGATCAAGCAGGCCCAGGCCCGGCTGGATGAGGTCTACGCCGCCTACGCCGAGCCGGACGCCGACTTCGACGCCCTGGCCGCCGAGCAGGCCAAGCTGGAGGCCATCCTCCAGGCCGCCGACGGCCACAACCTGGAGCGCCAGCTGGAAGTCGCCGCCGACGCCCTGCGCCTGCCGCCGTGGGACGCGAAGATCGAGCACCTCTCCGGCGGCGAGAAGCGCCGCGTGGCGCTCTGCCGCCTGCTGCTGTCGGCGCCCGACATGCTGCTGCTGGACGAACCGACCAACCACCTGGACGCCGACTCCGTGGCCTGGCTGGAGCACTTCCTCCACGACTTCCCCGGCACCGTGGTGGCCATCACCCACGACCGCTACTTCCTCGACAACGTCGCCGGCTGGATCCTCGAACTGGACCGCGGCCACGGCATCCCCTTCGAGGGCAACTACTCCCAGTGGCTGGAATCCAAGTCGGCTCGTCTGACCCAGGAAGCCAAGGCCGAAGCCGCCCACGCCAAGGCCATGAAGGCCGAACTGGAGTGGGTGCGCCAGGGTGCCAAGGGCCGCCAGGCCAAATCCAAGGCGCGTCTGGCGCGCTTCGAGGAGATGCAGTCCCAGGAATTCCAGAAGCGCAGCGAGACCAACGAGATCTACATCCCGGCCGGTCCGCGCCTGGGCGACAAGGTCATCGAGTTCAGCCACGTGCGCAAGGGCTACGGCGACCGCGTGCTGATCGACGACCTGTCCTTCGCGGTGCCCAAGGGCGCCATCGTCGGCGTGATCGGCGGCAACGGCGCGGGCAAGTCGACCCTGTTCCGCATGATCCTCGGCAAGGAGACGCCGGACGCCGGCACCATCGACATCGGCGAGAGTGTGCAGATCGCTAGCGTCGACCAGAGCCGCGACAACCTGGACGGTAGCAAGACCGTGTGGGAGCAGGTGTCCGACGGCTTCGAGCAGATCAAGATCGGCAACTACGAAGTCCCGTCACGCAGCTACGTCGGTCGCTTCAATTTCAAGGGCGCCGACCAGCAGAAGTTCGTCAAGGATCTTTCCGGCGGTGAGCGCGGCCGCCTGCACTTGGCCCTGACCTTGAAGCAGGGCGGCAACGTGCTGCTGCTGGACGAACCGTCCAACGATCTCGACGTGGAAACCCTGCGTGCCCTGGAAGAGGCGCTGCTGGACTTCCCCGGCTCGGCCATCGTGATTTCCCACGACCGTTGGTTCCTCGATCGCATCGCCACCCACATCCTCTCCTACGAGGACGACGGCAGCGTGGTGTTCTTCGAGGGCAACTACACCGACTACGAAGCCGACCGCAAGAAGCGCCTGGGCGAGGCTGCCGCGCAGCCTCACCGCGTGCGCTACAAGAAACTGGCGTAAGCCGCTTCACGCAGAACGGGGCCTTCGGGCCCCGTTTTCGTTTCCGCGCTCGGCAGGCGGGCCCGGATCAGTTCATGTTCGGGCAGCTGGTGTCGGGGTACAGGTACTCGATAGCGTTGAGTTCGCCGTGGGAGTCCTCGTACACCATCTGGGCCGGAATGACGCCGCAATAGTTGGGCTCCGGCGGGAAGTACTTGATGCTGACGACTTTCTCGATGTCCAGATGCATCCCGTAGTGGTACGGCTTGACCTCGGGCGCCTCCATGAAGGTCACGATGTCTTCCAGAATGATCGGCTCGTCATCGTCGCTGCGACCGGTGTCCGCCGCCAGGGCCGGGTATACCTGGGCGATGGCGGCCAAGGCCAGGAGAATTCTCGCGGGTTTCAGGATGAATGCCGGCATGGGACGTACCTCCATGGATGTCGGGAAGAACCGGCGCGGGCTGCCGCTTCTCCGGCGATGAGCTGCCCGGGCCGTTCCGCTCGTTCGTCCGCCCTGCCCCGGAAGGCCGGGACACTCGCGACGGCGGAAAGGCGAGGCTTGGTACAAGCAAAGCCCTGCGCCGAGTCATGGTCAAGCGGCCATCACCGAAAGACTCTGTTTCCGGATGCTTCCCGATGCGCCGGACAGGCCGGCCCTATAGTGGTTGGCCGTCCTCGTCGAACTCCAGCCGCGTCACCTCGCCGTCGGCATCGGTGATCTCGGCCAGCCGCAGCGGGCCGTGGTCGTGATAGGCGTAGACATGCTGCAGTTCCAGTTCCCCGTAGACCATCTTCTCCAGCCGGACGAGGCGTTCCCGGGCGTCGAAGTGACCGCGGAAGAAGGTGTTGCGGTTGTGCAGATCCGCTTCGCCGAGTTCGTTCATCAGTTTCAGGGGCAGCTTCACGCCGCTGTAGGTGACGAAGAAGCGGCAGGTGGCGGCGGCCTCGTTGCTCATATCCATTCTCTTTGTATGGTCAATGGGGCGCCATCATCGCATAGGCGGCGACCCGAGCGCTTCGGCGATGCGCTCGACGATGACTTCCGGAGGTTGGCGGATGTCCATCACCAGGGCCTCGCCCGGGTTGGGCGGCTCCAGGGTGGCGAGCTGGTCGGCCAGCAGTTCGGGAGCGAAGAAATGCCCCGTGCGCTGGCGTAGGCGCCGAGCCAGCAGGTCGGGCGGCCCCTGCAGGTAGACCAGGCGCAGGTCGTCGTCCGCACCGCGCAATAGTTCCCGGTAGCGGCGTTTCAGGGCCGAGCAGGCGAAGACGTGATCCCGACCCTGGCGCCGCTGCTCGTCCATGGCGGCACGGATCGCGAGCAGCCAGGGCTGGCGGTCGGCGTCGGTCAGGGCGATGCCGCGGGACATCTTGGCCTTGTTGGCCGGGCTGTGGAACTGGTCGGCGTCGCTGAAGCCGCAACCCAGCCGAGCGGCCAGACGCTCGCCGATGGTGGTCTTGCCGCTGCCGGAAACCCCCATGACCAGGACGATCATCCTCGTGTCCTCCACCGTGCTTCCGAGCAATCTCACCGAGTCCGAGCGGCATCGCAAGCGTTGTTCGCCGAAGGCCAGTGAGGTTTGCGTCTGTTGGTGAACTAATCTGGTGCGAATCGTGCGCTATTTTGGCTCTGTATTTTGGTGGGCTCTGGATTGATCAAGTTTGCGCACCATTTTCCTGACATTCATGTTGCTTCTAGGGTTTTTGATTGTTCGCGTCAAAATGGTTCGTTTTTATGCTTTCGGCACGATAATGGTGCAATCGCGTATTGGTGCTTGGTAAAGTCGCGCCCCCGATTTTTCGTTAGCGGCCAGTGGGCCGGCTGGAAGTCACCATGAACGTATCCGTAGATTCCTTCCTCGAGCGCCTGAAGCGGCGCGATCCCGATCAGCCCGAGTTCCATCAGGCGGTGGAAGAGGTATTGCGCAGCCTGTGGCCCTTCCTCGAGGCCAACCCTCACTATCGGCAGGCCGGTATCCTCGAGCGCATCGTCGAGCCGGAGCGCGCCATCCTGTTCCGCGTGCCCTGGGTCGACGATCAGGGGCGGGTGCAGGTCAATCGCGGCTACCGGGTGCAGATGAGCAGCGCCATCGGCCCGTACAAGGGTGGCCTACGCTTCCACCCGTCGGTGAATCTCGGCGTACTCAAGTTCCTCGCCTTCGAGCAGGTGTTCAAGAACTCCCTGACCTCGTTGCCCATGGGCGGCGGCAAGGGCGGTTCCGACTTCGATCCGAAGGGCAAGAGCGATGGCGAAGTGATGCGTTTCTGCCAGTCGTTCATGACCGAACTGTACCGCCACATCGGCGCCGACCTCGACGTGCCGGCCGGCGACATCGGCGTCGGCGGCCGCGAGATCGGTTTCCTGTTCGGCCAGTACAAGCGTCTGTCCAACCAGTTCACCTCGGTGCTGACCGGCAAGGGCGTCGCCTACGGCGGCAGCCTGATCCGTCCGGAGGCCACCGGTTATGGCTGCGTGTATTTCGCCGAGGAAATGCTCAAGACCCGGCGGGAAAGCTTCGACGGCAAGCGCGTGGCGATCTCCGGCTCCGGCAACGTGGCCCAGTACGCCGCGCTCAAGGTGATGGAGCTGGGCGGCCAGGTCATCTCCCTGTCCGACTCCGACGGTACCCTGTTCCTCGAGGGCGGCATGACCCGGGCGCAATGGGACTACCTGATGGACCTGAAGAACGTGCGTCGTGGCCGCCTCAGCGAAATGGCCCTGCACTTCGGTCTGCAGTTCTATGCCGGCCAGCGTCCGTGGCACCTGGCCTGCGACATCGCGCTACCCTGCGCCACGCAGAACGAGCTGGACGCCGACGACGCCCGAGCGCTGCTGAAGAGCGGCTGCATCTGTGTCGCCGAAGGCGCCAACATGCCGTCCACCCTGGAGGCGGTCGACCTGTTCGTCGAGGCCGGCATCCTCTATGCGCCGGGCAAGGCCTCCAACGCCGGCGGCGTGGCGGTGAGTGGCCTGGAGATGTCGCAGAACGCCATGCGCCTGCACTGGAGCGAAGGCGAAGTGGACACCAAGCTGCACAGCATCATGCAGTCCATCCACCATGCCTGCGTGAACTACGGCGAGGAGAACGGTCAGGTCAACTACGTCAAGGGCGCCAACATCGCCGGCTTCGTCAAGGTCGCCGACGCCATGCTGGCCCAGGGCGTGGTCTGACTCCCGAGGCAGAAGCCCGGCCGGTCGGACCTTCGGCCCGACCGGCTGATCCTGGCCCGCATCTCTCCTTCAGCTCGCCAGCAGCCGCCTGATCCACTCCAGCAGCACCCCCGGCAGGCGTTCCGGGTTGGGCAGCAAGGCGTAGCGCCGCGCACCGAACACCGCCGGCAAATAGCCGGATGCCTGCCGGTCGATGGTCAGGCAGAACGGCTGTATCCCCCGCAGCCGGGTTTCGTTGACCGCCTGGCGCATGTCTTCCACGCCGTAGCGGCCCGCGTACTTGTCCACATCGTTCGGCTTGCCGTCGGAGAGCAGCAGCAAGAGCCGATGGGTGGCCGGCTGCTGCATCAGGCAGGTGCTGGCATGGCGGATGGCGGCGCCGGCGCGGGTGTAGAGCTCCGGCTCCAGCGCGGCGATGCGCCGTGCGACGGCGACCCCGTAGCGCTCCGGAAAGTCCTTCAGGGTCCGCAGCTTCACCGACTGCGGGCCGACGCCGGAGAAGGCCTGCACGGCATAGGGCTCGCCCAGGCTGTGCAGAGCCAGGCAGACCAGCAGCAGGGCTTCGCGCTCCACGTCGATGATCCGCCGCTGGCTGGAGATCCAGCCGTCGGTGGAGCCGCTGACGTCGATCAGCAGCAGGATCGCCAGATCGCGCCGGCTGCTGCGTTGCAGCTGGTACAGCGCCTGCGGCATGCCGAGGCCGGCGCGGGCCTGGGCCAGGGCATCGGTATAGGCGTCCAGGTCGATGTCGTCGCCGTCCAGCTGGCGGCGCAGCCGCAGGCGCTGGGCGCGCAGCCGCTCGAACGGACGGCGGACGGCCTCGAGCAGGGCGCGGTGGGTCTCCTGGGTCCGTTCGACCCACTCCAGAGGGCCGGTCGCAGCGGGGCACAGGTGTACGGTCGCGCCGTGATCGCGATAGCTTCGGCTGCGAAAATTCCACTCCGGATAGACCAGGGCCGGGCCCACCGGGGGTTCGCTGCGCACGAAGAGCCGGGCGCCCGGCGGGTCGTCGTCGAGCGGAACCTCCCTCGGCGAGGCGGGATTGACCGCCAGACGGGTCTGCTGCTCCGCCAGGGCGTCGGCGACATCCTCGGCGGCGCGCGTCTGGCGATCGGCGAGACGCTGGAGGTTCGGCGGCTCTTCGCTGGGCTCGCGGGTTTTGGCGGCCTGCACCGTCCAGGGGCCGGATTGCCGTTGGCCATCCCTCCCGGCGAGCGGCCGGCGCGCCAGGGGGCTGCGGGGCAGGTGCGCGGTATGAGGCGGAGCGGTGGGCGCCTGCGCCTCGGCGACATCGACCGACGGTGCCATCGCCTCGGGTTGGCGCAGGTCGCCGGTCCAGCAGTCGCGCAGCAGCGGCTCGGCGCCGAGCAGGTTGCTCGGCGGCAGGGCTCTGGCGAGACGGCAGGCCAGGCGCAGCGCGTCGTCCGGTGTGGCCGGCGGAGTCAGGCCGGGCAGGGGCTCGCTGCCGGGATCTTCCAGCACCCGGCGGAGGAGACCTTCCAGCGCCAGTCCCGGGCCGCTGCAGGACGATAGCTGCGGGCGCTGCGCCAGGGCGTCACGGCGCAGGGCCAGGAGCGGCGACGCCAGCCCGGGCAGGCGGGCCAGCAGGTCGGTTTCGGCGGCCCAGGCCTCCAGGAGCAGGTAGAGGCCGCGCTGCAGCGGGTCGGTCAGCTCCCGCAGGTGCGCCGCACTGCCGCGGGCGGCGCGCGTGGCCTGGAGCAGGGCGAGGATCCGGTAGCGGGCCAGGGCGTCTTCGGGCGAGCCTAGGTCAAGATTGGCCGGCAGCCAGATGTTGAGGCCGTCGGTGGCCGGTACGGCGGCTCGCGACCGAGGGCCGTCGCGGCGACCGAGCAGTTTAGTCAGCAGCCGGGGCGGGGCGGGTGGTTGGGCCGCACGCAGTGCGTAGCAGCGGCCGAATAGGGCATTGATCAGCAGGTCCAGACGCTGCGCCACCTCCGCCAGGGCGAGACCGTCGGGCGTCGGCGGTGCGCCGTGGCGCCGGCGCCACAGAGCCTGGGCGTAGTTCGTGGCGCGGCGCGTCGCTGCGGTCAGGGCATCCTCGCCTACGCTCATCGGGCGAATGCCAGTTCGACCAGATCGGTCATGGCGCCGAGCAGGGTGGCGTCGTCCGAGAGCGGGGCGATCAGGGCGGCGCGGCAGGCGCTGCGCGGCTCGATGCCGTCGGCGATCAGGCGTGCGCTGGCGATCAGCAGACGGGTGCTCGGCACCTCCGCCAGGCCGCGGTCCTGCAGTTCGCGCAACTGCCGGCCGAGGCCGACCAGGGCATGGGCGATGGCCGAATCGACGCCGCTCTCGTGACTGACGACGGCGGCCTCGCGTTCGGCCGGTGGGAAGTCGAAGTCGAGCGCCACGAAGCGCTGCCGGGTGCTCGGCTTGAGGTCCTTGAGCAGGCGCTGGTAGCCGGGGTTGTAGGACACCACCAGCTGGAAGCGCGGCGCCGCCTCGAGGATCTCGCCGGTCTTGTCCAGCGGCAGCAGGCGGCGGTGGTCGGTGAGCGGATGCAGCACCACGACGGTGTCCTGACGCGCCTCCACCACTTCGTCCAGATAGCACAGGGCGCCTTCGCGCACCGCCCGGGTCAGCGGACCGTCGACCCAGCGGGTGCCCTCGTGGCCGATCAGGAAGCGTCCGACCAGGTCGCTGGCGGTCAGGTCGTCGTGGCAGGCGATGGTGATCAGCGGTCGGCCCAGGCGCCAGGCCATGTGCTCGACGAAGCGGGTCTTGCCGCAGCCGGTCGGCCCCTTGAGCATCACCGCCAGATGCTGGGCGTGGCAGCGCTCGAAGATCGCCACCTCGTCGCCGGCCGGCAGATAGAAGGGTTCCCGCTCCGGCCGCCCGGACTGGCGGGGCCGCTCGCTCGGCTCGTTCATGGCTTTGCCTCCGTGTCCGTGTGCCGGTCCGCTCCGGCCCGGAGCTACTGGGGCCGGCGGAAGATGGTCAGCAGGACCAGGGATTCCTGCCGTGCTTTCACCGTGCAGCGGGTGCCTCCGGTCAGGTACAGGAGGTCGCCAGCCTGCATGGGCCTCCACTGGTCGTCGATCCCGACCTCGATGGCGCCCTCCAGGCAATGCAGGGTCACCGGGCCCTCCACCTGGTAATCCGCCAGCACCTTGCCGGACTCGAGGGCCAGGCGCACGACCTCAATGTCCGGTGTGCTGACCAGCGCCTGGGACTGGTCGCCGGCCGTCTGGGCGAAGGCGTTGCGGATGTTCACCACTTCGCCGGAGAGTGCATGTCTGAGTGCCATGACGGAGCTCTCGTCCACTGCTGCGATGGCTTTGAACCTAGACAAGCATCGGTGCGCTGTC
Organism: Azotobacter bryophylli; assembly: GCF_042643485.1. Taxonomy (NCBI): domain Bacteria; kingdom Pseudomonadati; phylum Pseudomonadota; class Gammaproteobacteria; order Pseudomonadales; family Pseudomonadaceae; genus Azotobacter; species Azotobacter bryophylli. The sequence continues at coordinate 70,317 of NZ_JBHRSJ010000034.1, forward strand.
CAGCGACTGCCCGGCAGGGGGCAGCGGGGGCGACCGGCGTTCTCAGTACTGATACCAGCGCAGTTGCAGCATCAGATCGTTGACCGGCCCGGCCAGATGGCTGAACTCGCGCCGGGCCGACAGACGCAGGCCGAGGTTGTCGGCCAGCTCCCAGTGCTGGGAGAGGTCGAAACGGCGGCGGACCTCGCCGTTGGCGAAGTAGTCGGTGGTGGTTTCCAGGCTCAGGTTACCCAGCCGGTTGCGCCACAGGAGGCCGGCATCGAAGCCGCCGGCGGGGCTGATGAAGGCGGCGAAGTCCTGGTTCTGCTCCAGACGCAGGGTGGCCAGGGCGAAGCCGTAGAGCTCGTCGTCCAGCTGCCAGGTGAAGCCGGCGCCGCCGCCGACGCGGCCGACCAGCTGCGCCTCGCCGTGCTTGCCGAGGACCCGCTCCAGGCCGCCGCCGACCTGCCAGGACCAGGGCTTGAGCAGGCCGCTGCGCGGGGTCAGCGAGCGAATGTTGGCCAGGTCCAGCTGCTGCAACTGCCAATGGTTGCCCTCGTACTGGCGCAGCTTGAGCTGGAGGATCTCGATCTGCGCGCCGATGGGAAAGCCGTGGAGGTTGTCGAGCAGGTCGTGGTAGGCCATGCGCAGGCCGTATTCGGCAAAGGTCCGGTGGTCGCGGCTGCCGAGGCCGAGTTGCCAGGTATGCGAGCGGTGGCCCTGCTCGGGCCGGGCCGGGCGCTCGACCGCCAGGCGCGGTGGCGGGTTGCGGTTGATCGCCTGAAGCAGGCGGAAGCTGGTGCGTGCGCCGTCTTCGTCGCGCTCCTTGCCGGACTGGCGATAGCGGGTCAGGCGGAAGGCGGCGTCCTGCATCAGCGCCCGGCGTTCGGCCGGCCGGGCCTGGAAGGCCCGATCGTCCAGCGCGGCCGGGTCGCCGGCCAGACGTTCGACCCAGTCCTGCTCCCGTCGATCCAGCGAGCGGGCGCGGGTCAGCAGCTCCTTTTCCTTGGACGGCCGGTAGTCGATGGCCTCGATCAGCCCGGCCTGCTCCACCGCCCGCACCGTGTCGGTGGGGATGGCGGTGAAGGGGAACTGATCGGTCAGTTCGAGTCCGGGACGGGCGATCTCCAGCAGTTCCAGCAGGCGATACGAGCAGTTCTCGTCGAAGAAGAAGTAATCGAAGCGGATCTGCTTGAGTTCCCAGACGTGCTCGATCATTCGCCCGGTTTCCTCGGGCGTCAGGTTCAGCCGGTACTCCCACAGGTCGCGGTTTTCCAGGCGGCTGTATTCGGACAGCTTGTCGTTGTAGGGCATCAGGGCGAACAGCCCCGGATAGCCGCCCATCACGCCCTTCCAGGCATACAGGATGCTGTTGTCCATGCCCTCGATGTGGGCGCCGAAGTTCAACGCATAGCTGAGCAGGACGGTGCCCTGTCTGTCGACGTCGGCCTGGTCGACGCGCAGCAGGGTATGGCCGAACATTGACGAGGGGCTGTTCAGGTAGGCGGCGGGAAACACCAGCACGGCGCTGTGCGGGGCGATGTCCTGCCACCACCGGGTGAATTCGGGGCACTGCACCTTGGGCAGATCGTCGAGTGCGAGCCGCTCCTTCAGCCAGCGGGTGCGAGCCGGATAGACGCATTGGGGATGGCGATCGCCGAGGGCCGGGTCCCGGTACAGCGCGCGGAGGGTGGCGGCCAGCTCGGCGGCCGGGTCGTGCGCGCCCTGCGGCGACAGGAAGAATCTGGCGTCGTCCACATAGCTGCGCCAGCCGCCCAGCCGGCTGCGCTCGTAGTGGCCGAGCGAGAGCCAGAACGGCTCGGCTGCCAGGCTCTGCAGGCGGCTTTCGGTGGGCGCAGGGGCAGCGTGGAGCGCGGCACAGGCGCCGCTCAGCACGAGGGGAAGCAGGCGTTTGAGCATCTGGGGCCGGCAGCGTGGAGGCGCGAAGAGGCCCGCCGAAGCGGGCGCGTGGACGTCTCGCGGTCTGGGATCAGGCCTGCTCGGCGTACTTGGCCAGGCGTGCGTCGTTCTTCAGCACGGCCAGGGTGGCGGCATGCACGTCTTCGGCGGTGACGTCGGCGGAGCGGAAGATCTCGCTGAAGTGCTGGTGGGTCACGGCGGCGAAGTGGGCGCGGTCTTCCGGCTGCACGCCGAGCACCACGGCATAGGTGGTCAGGGCTTCGCCTTCGCCCTTGGCCATGTCCTCGGACAGTTCGTCCATGATGCTGCCGAGCACGATCATCGGCTTGCCGTTGTAGGAGAGGGCGCCCTTGGTGGAGCAGCCGTTGGTGCCGGAGGTCATGCCGAAGGTGGCGTTGCCGGAGGTGCCGTTGGTGGTCGAGGCGACCAGGTGCGAGGGCAGACCGCGCTGGCCCTTGAACAGCATGTTGCCCCAGCCGCAGCCCGGGCCGCCGGGGGCTTCGGCGAAGGCGTTGAGAGCGGTGGCGGCGAGCAGGGAACCAAGCAGAATCCGTTTCATTGATGATCTCTTCTTCATGTGGACGATGGGCCGGCCCCTGCCGGCCCGCGTGCAGCATTTTGTAACGCGGGCAAAGTGTCAAGGACGGCCGCTGCGTATTGCGATGATTGCTCCAGATCAGTGCGATTCGGCTTATCTGGGCCAAACTGGAACCATCATTCAGCATGAACTCGAGAGAACGCCAGCATGTCCACCTTCGATCCCCGGGTTGCCCTCGACCGTCTCCATCTCGAATACAGCCAGCGGGTCAGCGCCATCCGCGGCGATCTGGGCCAGCCCCATGCGGCGGACTCCGCCGAGCAGGCCAGCGAACGGCAGAACGACGACGTGCTGCGGGCTTTGCTGGCCGAGGCCGAGGAGGGGCTGCGCGCGGTCGCACGGGCCCGTCAGCGGCTGGCGGAGGGAACCTACGGCGCCTGTCTGCGCTGCGGCGGGCCTATCGAGCCGGCGCGCCTGGCCGCGTTGCCGACCGCCGAGTACTGCCTGGGTTGCACGGATCGGACGCCGTGAACCTTCCGGGCTGACACCTTGCGGCAGGTCGGACTCGAAGCCAGAATGCCGGCATCACTCCCCGCGGCCCGTGCCGCCCGATGTAAGGATTCCCGATGCCCGACTCCGTTGCCGCCGGCCTGCGCCTGAGCCCCGATGAGCTGACCCGTCCCTTCGCGCCCTCCCAGTTCGATTTCAACACCACCGACGACCTGGAGCCCTTCCGCGGCGTGCTGGGCCAGGAGCGTGCGGTACAGGCCCTGCAGTTCGGCGTGGCGATGCCGCGCCCGGGCTACAACGTCTTCGTCATGGGTGAGCCCGGCACCGGCCGTTTTTCCTACGTCAAGCGCTACCTGCAGACCGAGGCCAAGCGCCTGGCCACCCCCTGCGACTGGGTCTACGTCAATCATTTCGACGAACCCCGCGAGCCGCGCTCGCTGGAGCTGGCGCCCGGCAGCGCCAGCGAATTCATCGACGACATCGTCCATCTGATCGACAACCTGCTGGCGACCTTCCCCGCGGTGTTCGAGACGCCCACCTACCAGCAGAAGAAGGGCGCCATCGATCGCGGCTTCAACCAGCGCTACGACCGGGCCCTGGACCTGATCGAGCGGCTGGCGCTGGAGAAGGACGTCGCTCTGTACCGCGACAGCGCCAACATCGCCTTCACGCCGATGAAGGATGGCAAGGCCTTGGACGAAACCGAGTTCGCCCAGCTGCCCGAGGCCGAGCGCGAGCGTTTTCACGAGGATATCGCCGTCCTCGAGGAGCGCCTCAACGAGGAACTCTCCAGCCTGCCGCAGTGGAAGCGCGAGTCGAGCAACCAGCTGCGCCGGCTCAACGAGGAGACCATCACCCTGGCCCTGCAGCCGCTGCTGGCACCGCTGTCGGAAAAGTATGCGGAAAGCGCCGGGGTCTGCGCCTATCTCCAGGCGATGCAGGTCAACCTGCTGAAGACGGTGGTCGAGCAGCTGGCCGACGAGAGCGGCTCGGACGCTCAGCGCCGGGCGCTGCTGATGGAGCAGTACTGTCCGAGCCTGGTGGTCGGCCATCACAGCCAGGGCGGTGCGCCGGTGGTATTCGAGCCGCATCCCACCTACGACAACCTGTTCGGCCGCATCGAATACAGCACCGATCAGGGCGCTCTCTACACCAGCTACCGACAGCTGCGCCCGGGGGCGCTGCACCGTGCCAACGGTGGCTTCCTGGTACTCGAGGCGGAGAAGCTGTTCGGCGAGCCCTTCGTCTGGGATGCGCTCAAGCGCGCCCTGCATTCGCGCCAGCTGAAGATGGAGTCGCCGCTGGCCGAGCTGGGCCGGCTGGCCACGGTAACCCTGAATCCGCAGGTCATTCCGCTGCAGGTCAAGGTGGTGATCATCGGTTCGCGCGAGATTTATTACACGCTGCAGGACGTGGATCCGGACTTCCAGGAGATGTTCCGCGTGCTGGTGGACTTCGACGAGGAGATCCCCCTGGCCGAGGACAGCCTCGAACAGTTCGCCCAGTTACTCAAGACTCGGACCACGGAGGAGGGGCTGGCATCGCTCACCTCGGCCGCGGTGGCCCGTCTTGCCACTTACAGCGCGCGTCTGGCCGAGCACCAGGGGCGCTTGTCGGCGCGCATCGGCGATCTGTTTCAGCTGGTCAGCGAGGCCGACTTCATCCGTCAGCTGGCCGGCGACAGGGTCACCGACATCGGCCACATCGAGCGAGCCCTGAAGGCCAAGGAAACCCGCACCGGCCGCGTCTCGGCGCGCATTCTCGACGACATGCTGGCCGGCATCATCCTGATCGACACCCAGGGCGCGGCGACCGGCAAGTGCAACGGCCTGACCGTGCTGCAGGTCGGCGACTCGGCCTTCGGCGTGCCGGCGCGGATCTCCGCCACCGTCTATCCGGGCGGCTCGGGCATCGTCGACATCGAGCGCGAGGTCAGCCTCGGCCAGCCGATCCATTCCAAGGGGGTGATGATACTCACCGGCTACCTGGGCAGCCGTTACGCCCAGGAATTTCCCCTGGAAATTTCCGCCAGCATCGCCCTGGAGCAAAGCTATGGCTACGTGGATGGCGACAGCGCCTCGCTCGGCGAGGTCTGCACGCTGATCTCGGCGCTGTCGCGCACCCCGCTCAGGCAGTGCTTCGCCATTACCGGCTCGATCAACCAGTTCGGCGAGGTACAGGCGGTCGGCGGGGTCAACGAGAAGATCGAAGGCTTCTTCCGTCTCTGCGAGGCCCGCGGCCTGACCGGCGAGCAGGGCGTAATCATCCCGCGGGCCAACGTCAGCAACCTGATGCTCGACGAGCGCGTGCTGCAAGCGGTGAGGGCCGGTCGCTTCCATGTCTATGCCGTGCGTCAGGTGGACGAAGCGCTTGGTCTGCTGCTCGGCGAGCCGGCCGGCACGCCGGACGGCGAGGGGCGTTTCCCTGCGGGCAGCGTCAACGAACGCGTGGTCGAGCGGCTGCGGGAAATCGCCGAAATGGGTGTCGAGGAAGACGAGGCCAGGCAGAAGGCGCCGCATATCAACGTCAAGGAATGAGCGCTGCCGGTGAACGAGGATAACGGGATGCCATGCAGGGCACTCCCGTTGTTTTGCGGATCATGCACAGAGTTATCCACAGGCTGAAAAGGCTTCCTGTGCGGCAGACGTGGGTGTAGGCTGAAAGTGAGCCCTGAGGGGGATCAACCTATGCCGCGCAGTCTCTGTTTCACCCGGCGTTGCCTGGGAATGGAAATCCGCATCGAGTTCGTGGTTCGGCCGCTGGTCGGCGATCAAGGGGTGTGGGCGCTACTGTGCGCCGCCGGTACATCCGGAGCGCAGCCCTCTTCGGTCAGGGCGCAAGGCCCGTTCCACGGGGCTCGGGAGGCCGAGGCGATACTCGCTGAGATCGCCACGAACCTGGCCGGACTGGATTATGTCGAGTGTTCCGAGATGCTCATCTGGCGCCTCCATCTGCAGGCCGAACTGCGCCGGGTGAACGAGGCCTGGCGGCATCGACGAGGCGGTTTCCTGTCCACGGAACACTGATCGGGTGGGCTTTCTGCGCTGGATTCATCCTGTCTTTATCAACAAAGTTATCCACAAAAGGCTTGATTATGTCGGATCGGTATTTGACGGCTGAAGGCCCTGTGGGCGGAACCACCGACCTGGCCGAATGCTCGTCTTTCCCGATCGGCCATCCGCTCGGTTCGGCTGTCCGCATGTGCTAGTCTGTTCAGCCTTTTTAACCAAGTGGAGCCGTAGCATGCCCGAACTCAACCTTTCCACCGACGAAGCTCGTGTCAGCTACGGCATCGGCCGGCAGCTGGGTGATCAGATCCGTGACAACCCTCCGCCCGGGGTGAGCCTGGACGCGCTGCTGGCCGGTCTCGCCGATGCCTTCAACGGCAAGCCCAGTGCGGTGGGCGCGGACGAGATGTCTGCCAGCTTCCAGGTGATCCGCGAGCGCATGCAGGCCGACGCCAAGGCCAAGGCCGAGGCGGCTGCAGCCGAGGGCGTCGCCTATCTTGCCGAGAACGCCAAGCGCGAAGGCGTGACCGTGCTGCCTTCCGGCCTGCAGTTCGAAGTACTGAGCGCTGGTGAAGGGCGCAAGCCGAGCCGCGAGGACACCGTGCGCACCCACTACCACGGTACCCTGATCGACGGCACCGTGTTCGACAGCTCCTACCAGCGCGGTCAGCCGGCCGAGTTTCCGGTCGGCGGCGTGATCGCCGGCTGGACCGAAGCCCTTCAGCTGATGAACGCCGGCAGCAAGTGGCGTCTCCATGTACCGAGCGAACTGGCCTACGGCGCTCAGGCGGTCGGCAGCATTCCGCCCCATAGCGTCCTGGTGTTCGACGTCGAGCTGCTCGACGTGCTCTGATCGATCTCAGGTTGCCAGCATCACCGAAAGCCGGGCCATTGGTCCGGCTTTCGCGTTTCTGCCATTCGGTGCCATCGCTGCCCCGGTCGCAGGACGCGGCTGTAGCAGAACAGGAACAGGTTGCGGACGATTTCCTTGAGGATCTGTGGCTCGGAGGAGTTCAGCTCTCCCAGCTCCAGATCGCCTTGGGCGCGCAGTTCGTCCAGATCCTCCTCGTCCAGCACGGCGCAGACCTCGCCGGTCTCCCGGTGAAGGATGCGTAGACAAGGATGGGGGCGTTCCAGCCAGGCGTCGATCAGATAGGTCATGTCTCATCTCCCGAACAAGGTTTAGATGAGAATAATTTTTATTTGCAAAATTGCAAGAGCGATACGGTATTTCTTCGAGCCAAGAAAAAGCCCGTCCACGCCTGGGGCGCGACGGGCTCGGATGCATCGTTGGCGATCAGTGCGTCCGCGCCACGGCGAAGCGGGTCAGTTCGATCATGGCGTCGCGGTATTCGTTGTCGGGCAGGACATCGAGGCAGGCGATGGCCCGGTCGGCATGGTCGCGCGCCAGGCGTGCCGTGTAGTCGAGAGCGCCAGCGGCCTCCACGGCATCGAGGATGCTGGAGAGGTCCTCGATGCCGCCTTTCTGGATTGCCTTTCGTACCAGGGCGGCCTGCTCGGGGGTGCCTTCGCGCATGGTGTAGATCAGGGGCAGGGTAGGCTTGCCTTCGGCCAGATCGTCGCCGACGTTCTTGCCCAGGGTTTCCGCATCGCCACGGTAATCGAGCAGGTCGTCGACCAGCTGGAAGGCGATGCCGAGAAGATCCCCGAACTGGCGCAGGGCTTCCGCCTGCTCGGCGCTGGCTCCGGCGAGAACGGCGGCGCTGTGGCTCGAAGCCTCGAACAGCATCGCGGTCTTGCCGCGGATGACCTCCATGTAGGTCTCCTCGGTGGTGCTGGCATCGCGGATCTTCGACAGCTGCAGCACCTCGCCTTCGGCGATCACCCGGGTAGCTTGGGAAATGATGCGCATCACCGGCATGGAGGCGAGTTCTACCATCATCTCGAAGGAGCGGGCGTAGAGGAAGTCGCCCACCAGCACGCTCGGCGCATTGCCCCATAGGGAGTTGGCGGTGGATCGGCCGCGGCGCAGTCCGGAAGCGTCGACCACGTCGTCATGCAGCAGGGTGGAGGTATGCAGGAACTCGATGATGGCGGCCAGCAGGCGCAGTTGATCGTTGCGGTAGCCCAGAGCGCTGCCGCTGAGCAGAACCAGCAACGGCCTCAAGCGCTTGCCGCCAGCGGAGACGATGTAGTCGCCGATCTTTTCCACCAGCGGCACGTGGGAGGTGAGCTGCTTGCGGATAATGCCGTCGACAGCGTTGAAATCATCCGCTACCACGCGGTAAAAGGCTTGGGGTTGCATCAACGCCTCGAGCTGCTCATGGGTTGCGCGGGCATGCTAGGTGGCAGGTCTTGCACTGTCAAGGCAAGGCCCTGCGCCGCTTGCGCGCGATGGGCCCCCCGCGTACAATCGCTGGCCCTAACTTCCCTGGGTATTTCCCTGTCTTACGCAATTGCGCGGAGCGGTCAAACGGTTCCGTGCAGCCATGCCGGCCGATCATTATTCCTACTAAAGCGCTGGGTGAGCAGGATCAAACGGAGACATACCATGTACGCAGTAATCGTTACCGGCGGCAAGCAGTACAAAGTTGCCGAAGGTGAATTCCTTAAAATTGAAAAGCTCGAAGTGGGCACCGGCGAGTCGGTCACTTTCGATCGCGTGCTGCTGATCGGCAACGGCGACGACGTGAAGATCGGTGCTCCGGTGGTCGAAGGCGCCAAGGTGACTGCCGAAGTAATCGGTCAGGGCCGCCACGACAAGGTGAGCATCATCAAGTTCCGCCGTCGTAAGCACCACATGAAGCACCAGGGCCACCGTCAGTGGTTCACCGAGGTCAAAATCACCGGTATTCAGGGCTGATCGGAATTCTCCGCCTGAATCCCCGCAATTTGGAGTATTGAACTCATGGCACACAAAAAAGCTGGCGGTTCTACCCGCAACGGCCGCGACTCAGAAAGTAAACGCCTTGGCGTGAAAATCTACGGCGGCCAGGTCATCAAGGCCGGCAACATCATCGTGCGTCAGCGCGGCACCCAGTTCCACCCCGGCTACGGCGTGGGCATCGGCAAGGATCACACCCTGTTCGCGAAAGTGGAAGGCGTGGTCAAGTTCGAAGTGAAAGGTGCTTTTGGTCGTCGCTACGTGAGCGTCGTCCAGGCCTGATCGCGGCTTTGCCGGAAAAGCCCTGTCATGCGACGGGGCTTTTTTGTTTTTATATCCTGTTAGACCTCGATTCAATCAGCCCGCCCCGGCGGGAGGCGTACCCATGAAATTCGTCGATGAAGTATCGATTTTTGTAAAAGCCGGCGATGGCGGCAACGGCATGATGAGCTTTCGTCGAGAGAAGTTCATCGAGAAGGGCGGCCCCAACGGTGGCGATGGCGGTGACGGCGGCTCCGTGTATCTGGAGGCCGACGAGAACCTCAATACCCTGGTGGACTACCGCTACACCCGGCGCTTCATGGCGCAGAACGGCGAGAAGGGTGGCAGCACCGACTGCACCGGGGCCAAGGGTGAGGATCTGGTTCTGCCGGTGCCGGTCGGTACGACGGTGATCGATGCCGGCACCCAGGAGATCATCGGCGACCTGACCAAGCCCGGGCAGCGCCTTCTGGTCGCCCAGGGTGGCTGGCACGGGCTCGGCAATACCCGCTTCAAGTCCAGTACCAATCGGGCTCCGCGGCAGACCACGCCGGGCAAGCCGGGGGAGGCGCGCGATCTCAAGCTGGAGCTGAAGGTGTTGGCGGACGTCGGTCTGCTCGGTCTGCCGAACGCCGGCAAGAGCACCTTCATTCGTGCGGTTTCGGCCGCCAAGCCGAAGGTCGCCGACTACCCCTTCACCACCCTGGTGCCGAACCTGGGGGTGGTTAGCGTCGGTCGCTACAAGAGCTTCGTGGTCGCCGACATCCCGGGTCTTATCGAGGGGGCGTCGGAGGGGGCTGGGCTGGGTATCCGCTTCCTCAAGCACCTGGCCCGTACCCGGCTACTGCTGCATCTGGTGGACATGGCGCCGCTGGATGAAAGCGATCCTGCCGAGGCGGCCGAAACCATCATCCACGAGCTGGAGAAGTTCAGTCCGGCGCTGACCGAGCGCGAGCGCTGGCTGGTGCTGAACAAGGCCGACCAGTTGCTCGACGAGGAGCGCGAGGAGCGCCTGTGCGCCGTGATCGAACGGCTCGACTGGAAGGGGCCGGTGTATGTCATCTCCGCGCTGGAGCGCGAGGGGACCGAGGCGCTCTGCCAGGACATCATGCGCTATCTGGACGAGCGGGCCCTGCGTATTGCCGAGGAGCCCGAATACGCCGAGGCTCTGGCTGAGCTGGATCAGCGCATCGAGGACGAAGCGAGGGCGCGCCTGCAGGCGCTGGACGATCAGCGCGCGCTGCGTCGCGCCGGGCTGAAGAGTGCCGATGTGCTGGAGGGCGAGGACGATTTCGACGACGAAGACGATGGTGACGGGCCGGAGATCTTCTACGTGCATTGATTTTGTCGGGCGGACGAGGTTCGTTCGCGAATTCCGGCGGCGGGCCGGGCCCGCCGTCTGACTGATAGGGCGGAAAGGCTGAGATGATGCGCGATAAGGTAGCGGGTGCGCGGCGTTGGGTGGTGAAGATCGGCAGTGCCCTGCTGACCGCCGACGGCCGTGGTCTGGATCATGGCTCGATGGCGGTCTGGGTCGAGCAGATGGTGGCTCTGCGCGAGGCTGGCGTCGAGCTGGTGCTGGTCTCTTCGGGGGCGGTGGCGGCGGGTATGAGTCGGCTCGGTTGGAGCGCTCGACCGAAAGCTATTCGCGAGCTGCAGGCGGCCGCCGCCGTCGGGCAGATGGGGCTGGTCCAGGCCTGGGAGTCCAGTTTCTCCAGGCACGGCCTGCATGCCGCACAGATCCTCGTGACTCATGACGATCTTTCCGATCGCAAGCGTTATCTGAATGCACGCAGCACGCTGCGGACCTTGGTGGATCTCGGGGTGATTCCGGTGATCAACGAGAACGACACCGTGGTGACTGACGAGATTCGCTTCGGCGACAACGATACCCTGGCGGCTCTGGTGGCCAATCTGGTAGAGGCAGATCTGCTGGTCATCCTGACTGATCGCGATGGCATGTTCGATGCGGATCCGCGCAATAACCCGGATGCCAAGCTGATCTTCGAGGCGCGAGCCGACGATCCGGCGCTGGATGGCGTTGCCGGCGGTACGGGGGGCGCCCTGGGGCGTGGCGGGATGCAGACCAAGCTGCGCGCGGCACGGCTGGCGGCGCGTTCGGGAGCGCACACGGTGATCGTCGGTGGGCGGATCGAGCGGGTGCTGGGGCGGCTCAAGGCCGGGGAGCGGCTGGGCACTCTGCTGGCTCCGGAACAGGAGATGCTGGCCGCTCGCAAGCAATGGCTGGCCGGCCATCTGCAGATGCGCGGAACTCTGGTGCTGGACGGCGGCGCCGTGCAGGCCCTGGTGCGGGATCACAAGAGCCTGTTGCCTGTCGGGGTGACGGAGGTCGATGGTAATTTCCGGCGCGGCGAGATGGTGGTTTGCGTCGATCAGGAGGGCAGGGAAGTGGCTCGTGGCCTGGCCAACTACAGTGCCGTCGAGGCGCAAAAGATCATCGGGCACTCTTCCGATCTGATCGAGAAGCTGTTGGGCTACGTGGATGAGCCGGAGTTGGTTCATCGCGACAATCTGATTCTGGTCTGAGGAAAGCTGGCATGCGCGTGATTGGATTGGTGTTGGCGGCGCTGTTGTCGCCTCTGGCTCTGGCGGAGGAGATCGGTGAGGTCTCCACGGTGTTCAAGTGGGTCGGGCCGAACGACAAGATCGTGGTCGAGGCCTTCGACGATCCCAAGGTTGCGGGGGTGACCTGCTACCTGTCGCGAGCCAAGACCGGTGGCGTCAAGGGTGGTCTGGGGTTGGCCGAAGATCGGGCCGAAGCCTCCATTGCCTGTCGCCAAGTTGGACCGATCAGCTTTCGCGAGGAGTTGAAGGATGGCGAGGAGGTGTTCAAGGAGCGCACTTCGCTGGTGTTCAAGACCATGCAGGTGGTGCGCTTCCTGGACAGGAAGCGTAATACCCTGGTCTATCTGGTCTATAGCGACAGGGTGATCGAGGGTAGTCCGCAGAATGCCGTGACGGCGATTCCGATCGTGCCCTGGCGCGAGTGAATGGAGTGGGGCGGGGTGCGGCTCGCTCCCGTTTAGAACTCGCGGGCAATAAAAAACCGGCCATCGGCCGGTTTTTCATTTGAACGCTTCGATCAGGCTGCGGCTTGGCCGAGTGCCTTGATGTGTGCGTTCAGGCGGCTCTTGTGACGAGCGGCCTTGTTCTTGTGGATGATGCCCTTGTCGGCCATGCGGTCGATGACCGGAACGGCTGCAGTGTAGGCTGCTTGGGCTTTCTCCAGGTCCTTGGCGTCGATAGCCTTGACCACGTTCTTGATGTAGGTACGAACCATCGAGCGCAGGCTGGCGTTATGGCTACGACGCTTCTCAGCCTGTTTGGCGCGTTTTTTGGCAGAAGGTGAGTTGGCCACCGTCAAGCTCCTCGAAAACTGGGGGGGATACGAACAAATAAGGCCGCGAATCATGCCGAGCTGTCAGGGGGTTGTCAAGGGGCGGGCAATCTGCAGGGGGAGGCGATTCCCTCGGGGAGTGGTCGCCGGCAGGTGAAAGAATTCGGTCCTCCCCAGTCCCGGTGCGTTGCGGCAGTCAGGCGTGGGCTCTACACTCGGCGGCCTCGCTGCCTCTGGGCAAGCGCAGCCTCTCCGGTCAGGATGCAGCCCACTCTATGAATCTACTCAAGTCGCTGGTGGCCGTCAGTTCCATCACCATGCTGTCCCGTGTGCTGGGGTTCGTGCGCGATACCATAGTGGCGCGGATCTTCGGCGCGGGCATGGCCTCCGACGCCTTTTTCGTCGCCTTCAAGCTGCCCAACCTGCTGCGCCGCATCTTTGCCGAAGGGGCATTTTCCCAGGCTTTCGTACCGATCCTGGCCGAATACAAGACCCAGCAGGGCGAGGAGGCGACTCGCACCTTCGTGGCCTATGTTTCCGGCCTGCTGACCCTGGCGCTGGCGCTGGTGACCCTCCTGGGCGTACTCGCCGCGCCCTGGGTCATCTGGATCTCGGCCCCGGGCTTTGCCGATACGCCGGAGAAATTCGACCTGACCTCCGCTCTGTTGCGAATCACCTTTCCTTATATATTGCTGATTTCCCTGTCGTCCCTGGCCGGGGCAATCCTGAACACCTGGAACCGCTTCGCCGTACCGGCCTTCGTGCCGACTCTGCTGAACGTCAGCATGATCGGCTTTGCCCTGTTCCTCACCCCGTATTTCGATCCGCCGGTGCTGGCCCTGGCCTGGGCAGTGCTGGCCGGTGGGCTGCTGCAGCTGCTCTACCAACTGCCGCACCTGAGGACGATCGGCATGCTGGTGCTGCCGCGCCTGAATCTGCGCGACAGTGGTGTCTGGCGGGTGCTCAGGCAGATGCTGCCGGCTATCCTCGGCGTTTCGGTGGGGCAGATCTCGCTGATCATCAACACCATCTTCGCCTCCTTCCTGGCTGCCGGTTCGGTGTCCTGGATGTACTATGCCGACCGCCTGATGGAGCTGCCGTCCGGGGTGCTCGGCGTGGCGCTGGGGACTATCCTGCTGCCGGCCCTGTCCAAGACCTACGCCAGCAAGGATCGCCACGAGTATTCGCGCTTGCTCGACTGGGGGCTGCGCCTGTGTTTCCTGCTGGTGCTGCCCTGCGCCCTGGCGCTGGCGATCCTGGCCGAGCCGCTCACCGTGTCCCTGTTCCAGTACGGCAGGTTCGACGCCCACGACGCCCTGATGACCCAGCGGGCGCTGATTGCCTACTCGATTGGCCTGCTCGGTATCATCCTGGTCAAGGTACTGGCGCCCGGGTTCTACGCTCAGCAGAACATCCGGACGCCGGTGCGGATCGCCGTTTTCACCCTGGTGGTGACCCAACTGATGAATCTGGCCTTCATCGTTCCGCTCAGGCATGTCGGCCTGGCGCTGTCCATCGGTCTGGCGGCCTGCCTGAACGCCGCTCTGCTCTACTGGAAATTGCGCAGCCAGCGCTTGTTCGAGCCGCAGCCGGGGTGGGGGAGGTTCATCCTCAAGCTGGTGGTGGCAGTGCTGGCGATGGTTGGCGTGCTGCTAGGGCTGATGCAGTTGATGCCGGCCTGGGATCTGGGTGGTATGCCGGAGCGCTTCCTGCGCCTGGGCATCCTGGTGCTGGCAGGCGTGCTGACCTATTTCGGAGTGTTGGCAGCGCTCGGCTTTCGCCTGCGGGATTTTTCCCGCAGGGCGATCGCATGACCGAAGGCGCGCGGGTGGCGCGAGCCGGGACGAGACCTGTCGCTTGGCGGCAGACTTCCGGCTGGAGGCGCGACTGCTGGCCTGTTGCCCGGCGTCGGCTGTGCGTATAATCGACCACTTTGTAAGTAAGATGTGTCCTATGCAGCTGGTTCGAGGCCTCCACAATCTGCGGCCCCAGCATCGGGGTTGTGTCGCCACCATTGGGAATTTCGACGGTGTCCATCGTGGCCACCAGGCTATCCTCGCGCGCATGCGCGAGCGTTCGGCTGCCATGGGGCTACCCAGCTGCGTGGTGATCTTCGAGCCTCAGCCGCGTGAGTTCTTCTCCCCCGATACGGCCCCGCCGCGCCTGACCCGCCTGCGCGAGAAGCTCGAACTGCTCGCCGCGGAAGGTGTGGACCGGGTGCTGTGCCTGGCCTTCAATCGTCGCCTGCGCGAGTTGAGCGCCCAGGCATTCGTGGAAACGGTGCTGGTCGACGGACTGGGAGTGCGCCATCTGGAAGTGGGCGACGATTTCCGTTTCGGCTGCGACCGTGCCGGCGATTTCGACTTCCTCTGCCGTGCCGGGATAAGTGAAGGCTTCACGGTCGAGGCGGCCACTACGGTCGAGGTGAACGGCGAGCGGGTCAGCAGCACCCGGGTGCGCGAGGCGCTGCAGTCCGGCGACATGGCTCTGGTCGAGCGCCTGCTCGGCCGGCCGTTCAGCATTTCCGGACGAGTCCTGCACGGACAGAAGCTGGGCCGTCAGCTGGGGGCGCCGACCGCGAACATCCAGCTCAAGCGGCGCCGTGTTCCGCTCTGCGGTGTCTACGTGGTGAGCACCGAGCTGGATGGGCGGCGCTGGCCGGGAGTGGCCAACATCGGCGTGCGACCTTCCGTGGATGGCGATGGGCGGGCCCATCTGGAGATGCATCTGCTGGATTTCGCCGGCGACCTGTACGGTCGGCACCTTGCCGTTACCTTTCACCATAAGCTGCGCGACGAGCAGCGTTTCGCCTCACTGGCGGCGCTGAAAACGGCGATCGACGCGGATATCGCCGCCGCCCGTGCCTACTGGCAGGGTCAACCGCTTAATCACGAGCCTGAATGACGATGACCGACTACAAAGCGACCCTCAATCTGCCGGAGACGGCATTCCCGATGAAGGCCGGCCTGCCGCAGCGCGAGCCGGAAATGCTGCAGCATTGGAACAGCATCGGCCTGTACCAGAAGCTCCGGCAGATCGGCGAGGGGCGTCCGAAGTTCATCCTGCACGACGGCCCGCCGTACGCCAACGGCAACATTCACATCGGCCACGCGGTGAACAAGATCATCAAGGACATGATCGTCCGTTCCAAGACCCTGGCCGGTTTCGACGCTCCCTACGTCCCGGGTTGGGACTGCCACGGCCTGCCCATCGAGCACAAGGTCGAGACCACCTTCGGCAAGAACCAGCCGGCGGACCTGACCCGCGAGCGCTGCCGTGCCTACGCCGCCGAGCAGGTGGAGGGGCAGAAGGCCGACTTCATTCGTCTCGGCGTGCTCGGCGACTGGGCGAATCCCTACCGGACCATGGACTTCTCCAACGAGGCCGGAGAGATTCGTGCCCTGGCCAAGATGGTCGAGGGCGGCTTCGTGTTCAAGGGCCTGAAGCCGGTGAACTGGTGCTTCGATTGCGGCTCGGCGCTGGCCGAGGCGGAGGTCGAATACCAGGACAAGAAATCCGATGCCATCGACGTGGCCTTCCAGGTGGAGGATGCCGACAAGCTGGCCGCCGCTTTCGGTCTTTCCAGCCTGGACAAGCCGACCAGCATCGTGATCTGGACCACCACCCCCTGGACCATCCCGGCCAACCAGGCGCTGAACGTCCATCCGGAATTCACCTATGCCCTGGTCGATTGCGGCGACCGCCAGCTGGTGCTGGCCGAGGAACTGGTGGAGGGCTGTCTGGCTCGCTACGGCCTCGACGGGCAGGTGATCGCCACGGCGAAGGGCGAGGCCCTGGAGCTGGTCCGTTTCCGCCACCCGTTCTACGAGCGTTTCTCGCCGGTCTACCTAGCCGATTACGTGGCGCTGGACGCCGGCACCGGCATCGTCCACTCGGCCCCGGCCTACGGCGAGGACGACTTCCGCTCCTGCAAACAGTACGGCATGAGCAACGACGACATCCTCAGCCCGGTGCAGAGCAACGGCGTGTACGTCGAGTCGCTGCCGTTTTTCGGCGGCCAGTTCATCTGGAAGGCCAATCCCAATATCGTCGTCAAGCTCGATGAAGTGGGGGCCTTGCTCAAGCATGCGAGCATCACCCACAGCTACATGCACTGCTGGCGGCACAAGACCCCGCTGATCTACCGGGCTACCGCTCAGTGGTTCGTCGGCATGGACAAGCAGCCGGCCGAAGGCTCCACCCTGCGCGAGCGGGCCCTGACCGCCATCGAGCAGACCGAGTTCGTGCCCGCCTGGGGGCAGGCGCGCCTGCACGGCATGATCGCCGGTCGGCCCGACTGGTGCATCTCGCGTCAGCGCAACTGGGGCGTGCCCATCCCGTTCTTCCTGCACAAGGAAAGCGGCGAGCTGCATCCGCGCACCGTCGATCTGATGGAAGAGGTGGCCAAGCGGGTCGAGAAGGAGGGCATCGAGGCCTGGTTCAAGCTCGAACCCGTGGAACTGCTCGGCGATGAGGCCGCCCAGTACGACAAGATCGCCGACACCCTGGACGTCTGGTTCGACTCCGGCACCACCCATTGGCACGTGATGCGCGGCTCGCACCCCATGGGCCATGAGCAGGGGCCGCGCGCCGACCTGTATCTCGAAGGCTCCGACCAGCACCGCGGCTGGTTCCATTCCTCGCTGCTGACCGGCTGCGCCATCGACGGCCACGCCCCGTATCGGGGGCTGCTGACCCACGGCTTCACCGTGGACGAGAACGGCCGCAAGATGTCCAAGTCCCTCGGTAACGTGATCGCCCCGCAGGAGATCACCGACAGCATGGGCGCCGACATCCTGCGTCTGTGGGTCGCCGCCACCGACTATTCCGGCGAGATGGCGGTGTCCAAGCAGATCCTCCAGCGCAGCGCCGACGCCTACCGGCGCATCCGCAATACCGCGCGCTTCCTGCTTTCCAACCTCAACGGCTTCGATCCGGCGAAGGATCTGCTGGCCGCAGAGGACATGCTGGCGCTGGATCGCTGGGCGGTGGATCGCGCCCTGCTGCTGCAGCGCGAGATCAAGGAGGCCTTCGACAGTTATCGCTTCTGGGTTGTGTATCAGAAGGTGCACAACTTCTGCGTGCAGGAGTTGGGCGGTTTCTATCTCGACATCATCAAGGACCGCCAGTACACCACCGCCGCCGACAGCGTGGCGCGCCGCTCCTGCCAGAGCGCGATGTATCACATCGGCGAGGCCCTGGTGCGCTGGATCGCGCCGATCCTAGCCTTCACCGCCGAGGAGATCTGGCAGTACCTGCCCGGCGATCGCAACGAATCGGTGATGCTCAACACCTGGTACGAAGGGCTCTCCGAACTGCCGGAAGGCTTCGAGCTGGGGCGTGCGTTCTGGGATCGGATCATGACGGTCAAGGCGGCGGTCAACAAGGAGCTGGAAAACCAGCGCGCGGCCAAGGCCATCGGCGGAAACTTGCAGGCCGAGGTTACCCTCTATGGCGATGCGGCGCTCACCGAAAGCCTGGCCAAGCTGGGCGACGAACTGCGCTTCGTGCTGATCACCTCCGCAGCGACCGTGGAGCCCCTGGCGACCGCTGCCGCGGATGCGGTGGAAACCGACGTCGGCGGTCTCAAGCTCAAGGTGGTCAAGTCCGGCCATGCCAAGTGTGGTCGTTGCTGGCATCACCGCGAAGATGTCGGTATCGACCCGGCCCATCCCGAGATCTGTGGTCGCTGCGTGGAAAACATCGAAGGCGAAGGCGAGGTGCGTCACTATGCGTGACGCGATTGCCCAGTCCTGCTGCGGAGCCTCGGCATGACTTCCCGCTTCGGCAAGCTTCCCTGGCTCTGGCTCAGCCTGGTCGTATTCGCGCTCGACCAGGCGAGCAAGCTGTATTTCGAAGGCGCGCTGCGTCTGTATGAGCAGATCACGATCATTCCCGGCCTATTCAGCTGGACCTTGGCCTACAACACCGGCGCGGCCTTCAGCTTCCTGGCCGGCGAGTCCGGTTGGCAGCGCTGGCTCTTCGCTCTGATTGCCATTGCGGTCAGTGCCGTGCTGGTGGTCTGGCTGAAGCGTCTCAAGCCCGGCGAGACCTGGCTGGCCGTCGCCCTGGCCTTGGTGCTGGGCGGCGCGGTCGGCAACCTGTTCGACCGCGTGGTCTACGGCCATGTGATCGACTTCATCCTCGTGCACTGGCAGGACCGCTGGTTCTTCCCGGCCTTCAATCTGGCCGACAGTGCGATCACCATAGGCGCCATCATGCTGGCGCTCGACATGTTCACCAGCAAGAAGTCCGGAGAACCCGCCCATGACTGATCTGCGCATAGGACCCGATCGGGAAGTCACCCTGCATTTCGCCATCAAACTGCAGTCCGGCGATGTGGTCGACAGCAACTTCGACAAGAGTCCGGCCACTTTCAAGGTCGGCGACGGCAACCTGCTACCGGGGTTCGAACAGGCTCTGTACGGCCTCAAGGCCGGTGACAGGCGTACCTTGCCGATCGAGCCGGAGCAGGGCTTCGGCCGACCCAACCCGCAGAACGTGCAGGTCATGCCGCGCAGCCAGTTCGAAGGCATGGAGCTGTCCGAAGGTCTATTGGTGATCTTCAGCGACGCATCCAGCAGCGAAATGCCCGGCGTGATCAAGGCGTTCGACGACAACCAGGTCACCATCGACTTCAACCACCCGCTGGCCGGCAAATCGCTGACCTTCGAGGTGGAGATCGTCGACGTCAAGGCTGTCTAAGTAGGCTCCAACTTCAACGAAGGAGTGCGGCTGGGCTCTCCGGCCTGGCCCTTACCCTCCCTTCAGCGTTTACACTTGCAACTCTTCCGATTCTGTGCCGAGAACCCCAATGCACATCAAACTTGCTAACCCGCGCGGCTTCTGCGCCGGCGTTGACCGCGCCATCGATATCGTCACCCGCGCCGTGGAAGTCTTCGGCCCCCCGATCTATGTTCGTCACGAAGTGGTACACAACAAGTTCGTGGTGGAGGATCTGCGCGCACGCGGAGCGGTCTTCGTCGAAGAGCTGGACGAGGTGCCGGACAATGTCATCGTCATTTTTAGCGCCCACGGCGTGTCGCTGGCCGTGCGCGAAGAGGCCGAGCGGCGTGGTCTGAAGGTGTTCGACGCCACCTGTCCGCTGGTCACCAAGGTGCACATGGAAGTCGCTCGTTATAGCCGCGAAGGGCGCGAATGCATTCTCATCGGCCATCACGGTCATCCTGAGGTCGAGGGTACCCTGGGGCAGTACGATGGCAAGAACGGCGGTGCCATCTATCTGGTCGAGGATGAGGAGGATGTCGCTCGCCTGGAGGTGAACAACCCGGATGCCCTGGCCTTCGTGACCCAGACCACCCTGTCGATGGACGATACCAGCAAGATCATCGACGCCCTGCGCACCAAGTTCCCCAACATTCATGGCCCGCGCAAGGACGATATCTGCTATGCCACGCAGAACCGTCAGGATGCGCTCAAGCAACTGGCCCACGACTGCGATCTGGTACTGGTGGTCGGCAGTCCCAACAGCTCCAACTCCAATCGCTTGCGCGAGCTGGCCGAGCGCCTGGGCACCCCGGCTCACCTGGTCGACAGCGCCGAGGATCTCAAGCGTGAATGGTTCGAGGGCGTTGAGCGTATCGGCGTGACCGCCGGTGCTTCGGCTCCGGAGATCCTCGTGCGCGGCGTACTCGACCGGCTGTCCGAGTGGGGGGCCACTGGCGCCGAGGAAGTGGAAGGGCGCAAGGAAAATATCACCTTCTCGATGCCGAAGGAGTTGCGCATCGTTTCGGTGGACTGAGGAAATATCTTATTTGTCCAAGGCCGCTCCTTCCATGCCCTGTTCAAGGGGCGGCGGCCTTCAGGCGTAATCTCGGAATTGCGCACTTTGCCTGAGAATGCCCGGGCAAGGGGCGCTATCTTCGCCGCATCTTTGCTTGCTGATTCAAGCCAGAGCCAGGGTGCGGTGCCTTTGTATTCCACGGCCTCTTGTAGATTAGCGAGCCTGGCTCCTTGGCGATGAGTCGCCAGTATCGAAGCCGTCGGGATGCCATTAATAACCATTCGTCACATGGCTCGATGCTGGATGCGGTTGGCGGTCTTACAGTATCTCCGCAAAAGCAGGCGCCAGTTAAGAATCAAGAAAATGGGGGATCTTTTTAATGGAGCTTGAAAGGTGTCCTACGACACGGTGGCGTCAGGCAGCTGGCTTCACGCTGATCGAATTGATGATCACGGTAGTGATTGTCGCCATTCTTATGGCTGTGGCGCTGCCCAGTTATCGACAGCATGTAATTAGGTCGAACAGGGCGGCGGTAGAGGCCTTCATGCTGGAGGTGGCTAACAGGCAGGAGCGTTATCTGCTGGATAGGCGAAGTTACGCAAGCAGCCTCAGCGATCTGGCTCTGAGCGTAGGTCCCGAGATCTCTCCCAATTACACGGTCTCGGTAAGCAATACCGGTACAGGCTTGGCTTATACGATTACTGCGACTCCGATCGGCGCCCAACTGACCGGCGACACCGATTGTGGGGTGCTCGCCCTCGATCAATTGGGCATCAAAAGCGCCTCCGGTGGTGGTGACCGGTGTTGGAAGTAGAGGGGGCGACTCCATGACCTGGCAGGCTTCGCCCAAGTCCGGCAAGGGCTTCACTCTTGTGGAGTTGATGGTCACAGTCGTGATTATGGCCATCTTAATGTCAATTGCAGTTCCTTCCTTTCTGCAATATCAGGCCACTCAATCGGTTCGCAGTGCCGCCTCGGATCTTGTTGATGCCATGGTCTTCGCCAGAAGCGAGGCAGTGAAACGCAATACGGAAGTTAGCGTTTCGGCAAAGAGCACATGGGTTCAGGGTTGGGTGGTAAAAGCTGGTGGGCTGATGTTGAGGGAGTTCAGTGCTCATAACGATTTGGAAATCGACTCGAATGTGAGCGCGCTTTCATATGGCAACGACGGTCGGGCAAATGAAGAGGCCGCATTCGAAATCAAATCGGGCACTGCCGAAGTGAGTCCTCGCTGCATACGGGTATCGGGAAGTGGGAAGTCCAATAATCGGATAGGAGCATGTTCCTGATGTCTTGGCAGAATCGAAGCTCCGGCTTCACGCTTGTCGAAGTTCTAGTCGCACTGGTGATTTTTCTTGTCAGCGCTCTTGGAATCGCGGGGCTGGTGACTCGTACGTTACAGCAGGAAACCGAATCGTATCAGCGCGTACAGGCGCTCATTCTACTGCAGGACATGCAGGAGCGGCTCGGCGCCAACCGTGCGGCCGTTAGTTGCTACGCCGGCTCCGATACTTTGGGAACTGGGTTCTCTGGCACTTTCACCTGCTCTGCAGGCACTGCTGGGCAGCAGACGATTGCCGTATCGGATCTGCAACAGTGGGATAACAGTTTGAAGGGAGCTGCGGAAAAGTCCGGAACTACGAATGTGGGGGCCCTTATCGGGGCTCGAGGCTGTATCCGGGTAGTCGATGCCAGTCAGCAGATATATCGGATAACCATTGCCTGGCAGGGCGTGGGTGAGACGGTGATCTCCGCCAACAATTGTGGTGAGAATCAATATGGTAAGGAAACACTACGTCGTACCGTAAGTGCGCAGGTGCGATTCGGGAAACTTTCCTCATGAAGAATAAGACTGCAAAGACCCGTTCCCTTCGATATTTTCAACGTGCTCGTCGGACTGATACCTCCGCGCAGGCCGGTATAGGCCTCGTTGAGATCATGGTTGCCATGGCCATTGGCGTCTTCATGTTGGGTGGGGTTCTGAGCCTGGTGTTATGGGTAAGCCGAACCCGTGTTGATCTGGACAAGACTTCCGAGCAGATAGAGAACGGGCGCTATGCCATCCAGCTCATAAGCAACGAATTGCGTCTTGGCGGATTTTATGGAATGTCCCAGATCGGGACGACGGCTTCCAGCATGCCGACTCCTTGTCCGACAACTGCGGGTGAGCTGGGTTTTTCTTATGACTCCACGACATTGACTACAACTCTCCCGGTAGCCATCCAGGGAATTGCATCTTTACCTCAAGCCGATACGACCTGCTTCAGCAATTATAAGTCGGGCAGCGAGGCTATCGTGGTGCGCCATGTGGAAACGGAAAGTGTGGCAACGGCTTCGGCGGGAGTGCCATACGCTCAAATGTCGGCCTGTCAGGAAGATTCTATGCCCATGGATTTCGGCGTTTCCGGTACCGCTACTTTTTCTCTGCGGCAGAAGAATTGCTCACTGCCTGCCGTGTTATGGCCTTATTCGATTCGTGCTTTCTATCTGGGGGCGTGCGATATATGCAGCCCAAATGACAATGTGCCGACTCTGAAGATGGCGGAGCTCAGAGTTTCGGGGGGCGGAATCCAGGTTGTAGGCCAGTCGGTCGTCGAAGGTATCGAAGACATGCATTTCCAATATGGAATGGATCTGGATACCGATGGCTCGCCTGATTGTTACGTGCCAGACCCAGCGGTGGACGCCCCGCCGGCAGCTTCCAATTGCCCGGCAGGGGGATGGTCCGATATCGATGCAACCAACTGGTCCAATGTCGTCAGCGTCAGAATCAACTTGTTGGCCAGGAGCACCGAGGCAAGCAACGACTGGAAAGATGACCGGACCTATGATCTGGGGCGTGGGACTCCAGTTGGGCCTTTCAATGACAAGTTCAGACGTCAGATATATAGCACGGTCGTGACCTTGCCTAATATTTCCGGGGTGCGTGAATGAAGAAGGACCTCTCTCGCCAGCAAGGGGCAGTGTTGGTCGTTGTGCTCGTCATGCTGGGCATCCTGACAATTATCGTTGCGGCGATGGTCAACTCATCGAATATCAATTTTCGCATCGCGGGTAATCAACAATACAGAGCAGAGGCTCAGCTCACCGCACAGAATGCGATAGAGGCCTATATCAGTAACGAGGCGAACTTCATCATCCCTCTGCCGACGGCAGAAATAAGTATTCCAACGGATCTGGATGGAGATGGCGTGAATGAGTACACCGCCGTGGTCAGTCCACCAGTATGTCTACGCTCCATACCCATCAAGTTGACCGAGCTCGATATCAAGCGGGCGGATGATGCTTCCTGCTATGGCAGTGGCGCCGTGCAGGAAAGCGGCCTGTTGACGGGGGGCGTTGCCTCGGGGAACTCCTGGTGTTCGAGGATGATGTGGGATGTGCAGTCTAAAGTCGATGATGCCGCACTGACCGGGGCCTCTGTGGAAGTACATCAGGGTATCTATCTGAGAACCCTACTTGGAACGCCGTGCCCATAAGGGCGGGCTTTGAGTTTGCGGGACGGAGAGCTGTTGTGAGCAAACTTGGTAATTGGGTTGCGGCGGTAGGATTACCGTTGCTTCTTTGTAGTGCACTTGCTCGGGCGGAAGATATCGATATCTATACCGGGCTTAATCCTTCAGCAGCTAATCCGCCGACGGTCTTGCTGGTTTGGGATAACGCTGCCAACAACAGTGCCAGTGCTCAGGATGTTTGCACCCAGTATGCGGATGGCTCCGGGGCTCCCAGCCTTGGAACCAATACTGCTTCGGGAATGGAGCAGTGTGCAATGGTGAATGCCTTGTTGACTTTGAAGAGCGATCCGGACCTTTTAGGGAAGGTCAAGATCGGGCTGATGATTTTCAACAAGAATGGTTTTTCGAATAATGGGAACGGACAATGCGGATACTTGGTGCGTGCTCCTGCCTTGATGGATTCCACAGGGGTAAGCAATCTCATTGCCGATATAAAGGGATTCCAGAATACGGGCAGTAACAGTGTGAAGACCAACGGCGTTGCCGTTGGGGCAACCATGGCTGAAGCCTGGGCCATGCTGAATGGAAAGAGCAATTCATGTTCGGGGGTCAACTATTCCAATCTGGCCGAGGTTGCGACTCAGTGTCGTGACGCTGTATTGATCTATATCGGAAACGCATTCACCAATAGCAATCCGGGGGATGGCGGTGATGCAGATGTTTTTCTGAAGAGCGAACTGACCAGTTCTTTTGGCTATTCGACCAGCTCCAACGAGTATTCGTTATTTTCCGATCCCATTGCGGTGCCCCTGCTCAATACTTCGGGAAATGACAATAACGACTATTGGGCCGATGAATGGACTCGCTTCATGAAGCGAGTATCGGTTATCGATAGTGCGGCCTCGGACAAGAATGTCACCACCTATACCATTTCTGTAGCCGACTCAGCCAATCAGGGACAGGCCCAACCGGTGATCAATTATTATGCAGAGATGGCTAAGCAAGGTGGTGGTAAGAGTTTTCTGGTCGATTTCCGCAATACCTCAGGGTTGTCCAATGCCATATTAAGTGTCTTCAATGATGTTCAGGCTAAAAACAGTGTTTTTGCCTCGGCTACGCTGCCAGTTACGGCAAATACCCAGGGTACCTATCTGAACCAGGTATTCGTGGCTATGTTCCGCCCGGATGACAATGCCCATCCCCGCTGGTACGGGAACCTGAAGCAGTATCAATTGGGCCTGGATAGTGGCGATAACATCGTTCTGACGGATGCAACCGAAGATCCCAATGCCGGTACCGTAACCTCCAAGACCAACCCGACGACGGGTGCCCTTTCGCCGGATGCCGTCAGCTTCTGGACGACGAACACCCCGGGAGTCCCCGGCTGGCCTGCCACCGGCTTCTGGCTCAACAGTCCCTCAGGCAAAGGACTGCAGTTCGATTCGCCGGATGGTGAGCTGGTCGAGAAGGGGGGGGCAGCGGAGATGGCTCGGGCTGACAATCTGACTGCCAGCTATGCCGACAGCAACAACGACAATGGCCGTAACCTGCTGACCTGCAACCGTGTTGGTGGATGCAGTTCGGGCTTCTCGGAGTTCTCCACCGGTAATGGCACTCTGATGACGAATGCTCTCGCCCTGTTTGGCGTGGGGCAGGCTGCTTCGTATAGCGGATCCCTGTCGGCCGGGATGAAGTTCCAGGGGCAAGCGACGAGCTGCAAGGCGGCCAGCAAGTCCTGCACCTTTACGGTTCCCTTCATGGGGGCCAATTCGGGGGTGAATGCTTCGGACTTGATTTCCAATAGCCTGTCGATCGCAAACTTCGAGGGGGCATGTAATCTGCCCACGGGATGTGCCGTGCTCAGTGCATCGAACACGGATTTTTCATACACCTTGAGCAATCTGCAGACCGGCTCGACTTATTCCGTCCCCGGAAATACCGATTTCTACAAGGCCGACCGGTCGGTGACGGTCACTACCAGTACTGCGCATGGCTTAGGCGTCGGCGATTCTGTCATCCTCAAGAGTTGCGCTGGACAGGCAAATAGCAGCCTTGTGACCGGTTTGTCCGGCCTGCCGGCCAGTGGCTACAGGAACGTGACCGTTACGGGAGCGACAAGCAACACCTTCACCTTCCAATGGGACAGTCCGGCCATCACCATGCCTGGGGCCAGTGTCAGCTGCACCATCGAGCCGGCCCTGACCGCCAGCAACCTGATCAACTGGGTGCGAGGCTGGGATATCGCCGGTAATGAAGAGCTGGCCGGCCCGGGTGCTCCTGTCACCGTACGCCCCTCGCTGCATGGGGATGTCTTGCATTCGCGTCCGGCCGTGATCAATTACGGCGGCAGTACCGGCGTAGTGGTTTTCTACGGAGCGAACGATGGGGTTTTCCGTGCCGTCAACGGTAACCAGACGCAGCCGATTACAACCTCGAAGGGTTCCGTACGTGCCGGCGATGAACTCTGGGGTTTCATCGCTCCCGAATTCCATCGCAAGTTCAAGCGGCTGTTTCAGAATACGCCTCTGGTGGACATCGCCGGTGTAATGGACCCGAACAAGCAGCCCAAGGACTACTTCTTCGATGGTTCCACCACGGTGCTCAGGGATACCCGCCTTGGGACGAGCACTGCGGGCAAGACCTATATCTATCTGACCGCCCGACGCGGGGGACGTCTCATCTATGCCCTGGATGTTTCGGACCCGGCGACCCCGAAATTCCTGTGGAGCAAGGATCAGGATGATATTCCGGAGCTGGGGCAAACCTGGTCTCAGCCGAAAGTGGCGCTCTTGGAGGGCCGGGACAACCCTGTGCTCATCATGGGGGCCGGTTATGCGCCAGAGCAGGACGCCGATCCAGTCGCGGCGGCCGATACCATGGGCCGCGGGATATTGGTCCTCGATACCATCACGGGCGAGGTAGTATGGGCAGCGCTTGCCAACTGCAGTGGACTGACGGCGACTTGCGTGGAAAACAGTGGTTTGACTCATTCCATCGCTGCCGATGTCACCCTGATGGATCGCAATGCCGATGGTTATATCGACAGGGTCTATGCGGCGGATACGGGAGCCAATATCTGGCGCCTGGATCTGCAGCCGGCAGGCTATCAGGCTGCTGTCGATCCAGGCCAGTGGAGGCTGACCAAGCTGGCTGCTTTGGGCGGGACGGGAAATAACGCGCGCAAATTCCTTTTCGCGCCTGATGTGATCCCCACCAACGACTTCGATGTCGTGATGGCAGTATCCGGCGACCGCGAGCATCCTCTCTACACGACGGCTACGACAGCCGGGCTGGCTTACAACGTGCAGAACCGGATCTATATGCTAAAGGACACGGAAATCGGTTCGATCATGGATTCAACCTTTGTCGCTCTGACGAATACCGATCTCGCGGCGAATCCGTCAACCTTCAATGCCAGCGGTCTCATGGTGAAGGGGTTCTACATCGATCTGAAGAACCCCGGCGAGAAAGGGGTCAACGCGCCCACAACGGTGGCGGGAAAAACCTATTTCAGCACCAACTACCCCGATGTGCCGCAAGCCAATTCCTGTACGGCCGATCTCGGTTTTGCCCGGGCTTATACGGTCGACTTCAAGACGGCCACGGTGAACTTCACCCGGTTCGTCGGGGGGGGCTTGCCTCCATCGGCAGTCAGCGGGCTCGTCGAGATTGGCGATAAGACCGTTCCCTTCATCATCGGTGGCTCCGGTCCCACGACTTTCGATCCGAGCATTCCCGAGATCGACCTCAACAACAACCGCAGACGTGCCTACTGGTATGCCCGGTAGGTGAGAAAGTGGTGGCGCCTACGGGCGCCATCGCTTTTGGGCTCCGGCTATTCGGGTGGGCAGCTGATAGGGTTGCCATCCGAGCCTTCTATCAGTCCGTCCCCGTCCATATCTCGTGCGCTTCGTACCCTTCCCATACTGTTGATGATCAGCTTCGTTGCATATTGATCGTCTGAGGAGGGGCAGAACACGACATTGCCGTAACTTGCTGCCGTTCCGCTTGCTCGGAAACGAAGGCTGTCGAGATTGGACCCGATCAATTCGTAGCGCATGTCTGCAACGACCGCCTCTTTGCGGAGGATCTCGTTTGCATCCGCTGCGCTGTTCTGGTCGTCATCGCTGAACACGATGAAATGGCGTGCTCCTGTCCGGCTGCAGCTGTGACCGTCTCGACTGGCACACAGGGTCACAGTTCGTTGCAGTGTGACCGCGCTGCTTCTGGCATGGGCGAGGAGGGACCTGATCTGCTGCGCCGCACTGCTTCGCTTGTTGCTGAGGATCATGTGGGTGAAGGCAGGCACCGCGATGCTGGCTGCGATGGCAATCAGCGCTGTCGTGGTCAGAGCCTCGACCAGGGTGAATCCCTTGGTATGGCCATGCTCGATCCTGTGCATTGCTCCCTCCTTGGTTCAAGCTTCTTCATCCAGTCGGCCTGGAAGAATACAAGGGGCTGATTCGGGGATGTGTCGATCAGCCAGCAATTGGTAGCGGAGCAATCAGCCGTGTCCTGCATGAAAATGACTTAAATCGTGGCAGGGGCGCTTCGGCAAGGCGTATAACGACGGCCCGTTAGTGTTGGGAGGAAGGTAATGCGAGTCCTAGTGATTGGTGGCGGTGTCATTGGTTTGTTGTCGGCATATCAGCTGGCGGATGCCGGGCTGGAGGTTCAGGTGCTGGATCAGGGGGACGTCGGTCGAGAGGCTTCCTGGGCCGGCGGCGGGATCGTCTCGCCACTGTATCCGTGGCGCTACAGCCCGGCGGTGACGGCCTTGGCGCACTGGTCGCAGGATTTCTATCCGCAGCTCGGTGAGCGTTTGCTGGCCGAGAGCGGCATCGATCCCGAGGTGCATGTCACCGGTCTGTATTGGCTGGATCTCGAGGATGAGGACGAGGCGCTGGCCTGGGCGAAGCGGGAGGGGCGGCCGCTGACGGCGGTGGATATCCAGTCGGTGTATCGGGCGGTGCCGCCTCTGGGCCCGGGGTTCTCTCACGCCGTCTACATGCCGGGGGTGGCCAATGTGCGCAACCCGCGCCTGCTCAAGTCGCTGCGCGAGGCGCTGCAACGAATGCCGAACGTGACCCTGCTGGAAAATGCCAAGGCTACCGGTTTCGTTCGTGAGGCCGAGCGGGTTGTCGGGGTCAGTACCGAGTCCGGAGAGCTGCGTGCCGACCGCGTGGTGGTCGCCGCCGGTGCCTGGAGCGGCGGTCTGCTGGCTTCGCTGGGGCTGCAACTGCCCGTCAAGCCGATGAAGGGAGAAATGATCCTGTTCAAGTGCGCCGAGGACTTCCTCCCGCGCATGGTACTGGCCAAGGGACGTTATGCGATCCCCCGGCGCGATGGCCATATCCTGGTGGGCAGTACGCTGGAAGACGTCGGTTTCGACAAGACGCCCACCCAGGAGGCTCTGGATAGCCTCAGGGCTTCGGCCATCGAGTTGCTGCCGGCGCTGGCCGATGCCGAGGTGGTCAAGCACTGGGCGGGGCTGCGGCCGGGATCCCCTGAAGGGATTCCCTATATCGGCCCCGTGCCGGGGTTCGAAGGGCTGTGGTTGAACTGCGGGCACTTCCGTAACGGGCTGGTGCTGGCGCCGGCTTCCTGCCAACTGCTCGCCGATTTGCTGCTGGGACGGGAACCGATCATCGATCCGGCGCCCTATGCGCCCGCAGTACGGGGCGGCTCCCTCTGATCGGATGGCAAGCGGGCCCCGGGCGGCCCGCTGCATCTTTGCGGCCGCTCAGTCGATCCCCAGCTTCTTCAGGCGGTAGCGCATCGAGCGGAAGGTCAGCCCCAGACGCTGGGCGGCGGCGGTTCGGTTCCAGCGGGTTTCCTCGAGAGCCTGCATGATCAGCTTGCGTTCCAAGTCCTCCAGATAGTCCTCGAGATTGTCGATGCTGGCTAGCGAGGCCTCGCCGCCCTCGCCGGCTCCCGGAGCGTCGGCGAGACGCAGGTCGCGGGCCTGGATCAGGTCGTCTTCGCAGAGCGTGTAGGCTCGTTCGAGCATGTTCTCCAGTTCGCGGACGTTTCCTGGAAAGCGGTAGTTCTTCAGCTTTTCCAGGGCTTCCTCGGTCAGTCTGGCCGGGGGGAGGCCGCTGCTCTCGCCCAAGCGCCTGAGCGTGATCTCGGCCAGTGTCGGGATGTCCTCGCGCCGCTCGCGTAAGGGCGGCACGCGCAGTTCGATTACGTTGAGACGGTAGTAGAGATCCTGGCGGAAGCGTCCCGCGGCGACCTCGGCGGCCAGATCCTTGTGGGTAGCGCTGAGGATGCGCACATCGACCGTGATTTCCTGCTGTCCGCCGACGGCGCGCACAGCCTTTTCCTGGATCGCCCGCAGCAGCTTGACCTGCATCGGCAGTGGCAGGTCGGCGACCTCGTCGAGGAACAGGGTTCCGCCGTTGGCGGCCTGGAACAGCCCCTGCTTGTCCTCGATGGCGCCGGTGAAGCTGCCTTTGCGATGGCCGAAGAATTCGCTTTCCATCAGCTCCGAGGGAATGGCGCCGCAGTTCACCGGAACGAAGGAGTGTGCGGCGCGCGGACCTTGCTCGTGGATCAGGCGCGCCACCAGCTCCTTGCCGCTGCCGGACTCGCCGCTGATGTAGACCGGCGCCTGGCTGCGGGCCAGTTTGGCGATCTGCTTGCGCAGGGTGCGCATCGGCGGCGAGTCGCCGATCAGGCGGTTATCCACCGGTGCTTCCTCGCGGGCCGGCGCGCGCAGGCGTAGCGCGCTGGCAACCAGTTCGCGCAGACGGGCGAGATCGACCGGCTTGGTCACGAAATCGAAGGCGCCGGCCTTGAGAGCGTTGATCGCGGTATCCAGGCTGCCATAGGCGGTGATCATGGCAACCGGAAGCTGCGGATGGCGCAGCTGGATGTGTTGTACCAGTTCCATGCCGTTGCCGTCCGGCAGGCGCATGTCGGTCAGGCACAGATCGAAGGGTTCGCGTGCCAGCCAGTCGCGGGCCTCTTTCAGGTTGCGCGCGCTGCGGGTATCGAGCTTCATCCGGCCCAGGGTGATCTCCAGTAGCTCGCGGATATCGGGTTCGTCGTCGACGATCAGGGCTCTCTGTCGATCACTCATGCTTGGACTCGGTTGCGTGGGGCAATGGCGGTAAGCGGCGTTGGCATGTCATCAGGCATACATCGAGTGCTAGGCCAGCTTGCGCGGATGGGCGAAGGTGATGCGGAAGCAGCTGCCGCCGGTTTCGCCCCGGCGGTAGTCGATCCGGGCCTGGTTGCTCTCGCACAGTTCGCGGGAAATATACAGGCCCAGCCCGGTGCCTTTTCGTTCGGTGGTGAAGAAGGGTTCGAATATGTGCTGCATTTTGTCTTCCGAAACCCCGGGGCCGTCGTCGATCACCTCCAATACCGGCAGATCGCTCTCCGGATCGCAGAACAGCTTGAGCCAGACCTGGGCCTGGTCGTGCAGTTGTGCGCTGTAGCGCATGCCGTTCTGCGCCAGATTGCCCAGGACCTGGAGGAGCTGCTGCGGATCCATGCGGGTCTTCAGGGCATTGCCGTAAGTTTCCAAGTGCAGGCTCTGGTTCACGGACGCGGAGTTGCGGAATTCGCTGGCGAAACGATGTACCCAGTATTTCAGATCGAGCAGTTGCGGTTCTGCCTGGCGTCGCCGCGATAGCAGCAGCACGTTCTCGATCACTAGGTTCATCCGTCGCGACTGGTCCTGAATGATCTGTGCCAGCCGCCTGTCCGGCCCGTCGAGGCATTCGGACTCCTGCAATAGCTGTGCGGCATGGCTGATCGCGCCCAAGGGGTTGCGGATTTCGTGGGCGATGCCGGCGGTCAGGCGGCCGAGGGAGGCCAGTTTGAGCTGCTGGGCCTGCTGGGCGATCTGCGAGATATCCTCGAGAAACACCAGAATGTTGCAATGGTCTTCGAGTTGCAGTGGCACGAAGCTGGGTTGCAGGAGCGGGCCATTGGGCAGGGTCCGCAGGTCCTGCGGACGCAGGGTCTTGTTCTGCTGCCATTGCTGCAGGCGTTCGACCAGCTCCGGGCAGTGGTCATCCAGCGGTTGGCCGATCAGCGAAGCGTTACCCAGCAGGCTGAGGGCGCTGGGATTGGCCAGCAGGACCCGATGCTCCTCGTCGATCACCAGGATGCCGGTGCGCATGCGCTGCAGGATCAGGGTGTTCAGCGTCTCCAAGTTCGCCAGTTCGGCCGCGTGCTGTGCGGCGCGGGATTCGCTCTGATGCAGCCGGCGGGTCAGGCTCTGCACGAACAGCGCAGCGGCGAAGCACAGCGATCCCAAGGCCCCGGCCTGCACGAACTGGGCGCTCGCCTCGGGGGTGCTGAGACTCAGGTAAAAGGTCATGAAGACCAGGCCGATCGCGGCCACGGCAGCAATCAGCAGACCGATGCGCCCGCGCAGGAGGATGTTGGCGATGGCCACGGCGACGATGATCAGGTTGCCGATACCGCTGGGCGTTCCTCCTGCGGTGTAGAACAGCCCCGAGAGCAGTATCACGTCGACCAGGGCCAGACAGAAGATTTGCAGGGGTTTGGCGCGCTGCACCAGGACGGCGACCAGAATGTTCAGCACCAGATAGAACCAACTGCCGAAGCGGAACAGCCCCAAGTGGGCGACCCTGAGCAACTGTTCGTCCAGATGGCTGGAAATCAGCAACAGCAGCAGGAGACCGATGGCCAGCCGGTAAAGGTGGTACAGACGCAGGACATTGGCGCCGTGGGGCGCGCTCAACACCACGCGGGGCGGCAGCAGGTTTTCAGCGTTCACCTTGCCGGGGGCCCTGTTCCAGATGTGCCCGGCTGCAATACCACTGGCTGTCGCTTTCCAGGGCTTCGGTGCGGGGGAGATGCACGCCGCAATGGGCGCAGCGCACCATCGGTGCGGCATCCGGAATTTTCTCGGTGGGGGCGGAGGGGCGTTTCAGGCGGCGCCAGAACCAAACGGCGGCGAGGATGAGGACGATCCAGAAAAGCAGGCGAAACAATCCCATGACACCTTCTATCCGAGTAAAGGCCAGCAGTTTAACAAGCCGCGCAATCCCATACAGCCGGCATCGATCAACATGAGGAGTGGCCAGCTGGAAATCGTCGCTACAGCCCCCTCTTCATAAAAAAAGCGCTGGCTCCACCTCCCGCCCGATCCGGACAGCCCATGGAATCACCTACGCGTTGTTTCGATTGCCGTCCATGCGGGAGAATGCGCCTTCGTAGCGCGCCATACTGGAAGCAAGTGCCTGACTGGTCGGTTCGCCCCGGCCGATTTCGGTGTCCAGGGTTCCGATACCGCGTTGCCGCCCGCCATGGCTCGACTATGGCTCGTTGCGACGCCTTGCCCCGGACTTCCGCACATCGGCTGGCGAGCCGCCTTCGAGGTGCAGCGCGACAACTCATCAGTTGGAGACGGCCATGAGCCAAACCCTGCGGGTCGTGATGGCCCAATTGAACCTGCGTGTCGGCGATGTGCACGGCAACGTCGAGCGCATCATCGAGGCGGCCTGCAATGCCCGTGACGATCGCGATGCGGATGTCATCGTGTTCCCCGAACTCTCCTTGTGCGGTTACCCGCCGGAGGATCTCCTGTTGCGTTCGAGCATGCAGCGGCGCATCGAGCAGGGACTGAAGCGCCTCCAGGAGGCGGTCCGGGGTATTTACCTGGTGGTCGGCTATCCCTGGCTGGAGGAAGAGAAGCGTTTCAATGCGGCGGCGGTCATCGCCGATGGGGAGTTGCTGGCGACCTATTACAAGCAGCATCTGCCGAACTACCGCGTGTTCGACGAGCGCCGTTACTTCGAACCGGGCAGCGAAGCCTGCGTGGTGGACATCAAAGGGGTGCCGGTGGCCCTGTCGATCTGCGAGGACATCTGGTTCCCCGGCCCCATGCGGCAGGCGCACGAGGCCGGAGCGCAACTGGTGCTCAGCTTGAATGCCTCGCCCTTTCACTTGGACAAGCAGCACGAACGCGAGGAAGTCCTGGCGACCCGGGTGAGCGAGAGCGGGATGCCGGTGGTTTACGTCAACCAGGTCGGCGGTCAGGACGAACTGGTCTTCGACGGCGGCTCCTGCGTGATCGACGCCGGCGGGCGAATCACCCAGCGGGCCCCGGCCTTCGTCGAGGGACTCTATCCGGTGGATCTCGTCATCGGCGCGGGGGGCGTGGTACCGCGTGCCGCCGCCTGCGCACCGCTGCCCGAGCTGGAGGCCGGCGTCTATCAGGCGCTGGTCATGGGCGTGCGCGACTATGTGCAGAAGAATGGCTTCCGGGGCGTGATCCTCGGTCTTTCCGGTGGCATCGACTCGGCGCTGACCCTGGCCGTGGCGGTGGATGCCCTCGGTGCGGAGCGGGTCGAGGCGGTGATGATGCCCTACCACTACACCGCGCAGATGAGCCTCGAGGATGCCGAAGCCGAGGCCAGGGCTCTGGGCGTGACCTATCGCGTCCTGCCCATCGCGCCGATGGTCGAAGCCTTCATGTCCACCCTGGCGCCGGTGTTCGCCGGCCTGGGACGGGATACCACCGAGGAAAATCTGCAGGCGCGCTGCCGTGGCACCCTGCTGATGGCCATCTCCAACAAGAAGGGCTATCTCGTGCTCACCACCGGCAACAAGAGCGAAATGGCGGTGGGCTATGCGACGCTCTACGGCGACATGGCCGGCGGTTTCGACGTGCTCAAGGACGTGCCCAAGACCCTGGTGTTCCGGCTTTGCGAATACCGCAACCGGCTC
Source organism: Azotobacter bryophylli (assembly GCF_042643485.1). Taxonomy (NCBI): domain Bacteria; kingdom Pseudomonadati; phylum Pseudomonadota; class Gammaproteobacteria; order Pseudomonadales; family Pseudomonadaceae; genus Azotobacter; species Azotobacter bryophylli. The sequence continues at coordinate 104,648 of NZ_JBHRSJ010000034.1, forward strand.
GGCCCGGTGATTCCCCAGCGGGTCATCGATCGTCCGCCGTCAGCCGAACTGGCGCCCGGGCAGAAGGACGAAGACTCGCTGCCGCCCTATCCGGTGCTCGACGAGATCCTCAAGCTGTACGTCGAATACGATCTTTCGGCCAACGCCATCGTCGCCGAGGGCTTCGACGAGGATACGGTCAAGCGGGTGCTGCGTCTGGTCGATCTGAACGAATACAAGCGGCGACAGGCCGCGGTGGGCGTTCGGGTGACTCAGCGCGGTTTCGGGCGCGATCGCCGGTATCCGATCACCTCGGGTTGGCGGCTGGGCGATTGAGTCGCTGATCGAGTGGCTCGGCGGTCTTACCGGCCGCCAGGGCTCCCCGGTATTCCCGGGGCAAAGAAAAAGGGAGGCTCAGGCCTCCCTTGTCGTTCGTGCGCCGAGCGATCAGTCGAACAGACCGAAGGTCAGGCGGTTCAGCCAGGAGCGCCTGGGTTCGTCGTCGTTGATCGCGGTCTTTCCCTTTTTCCCTTTGTAGCCCGGCTGGAGCTCCGGTGGGATGGCCTCGACGGCATCTTCGTACTGGCGACGCATGTCTTGGGCGGCACGGGTCTCGCCCGGAGGTAGAGGGGTGTCGTTCTCGATCAGACGCAAGGTGGCGCGGGCCAGCCATGTGCGCTTGTGGGTCGAGGCGCGTGGAACGAACTGTCCGTCCTCCAGGCTCGGGTGGTCCGGGTAGTTCAGCTTCAGGGTCTGCAGGCTGGTGCCGGCCAGATCGTCCAGGCCGAGTTGCTGGTAGGCCTCGACCATGATGGCCAGGCCGTCGCCAACGGAGGGGGTGCCCTGGAAGTTCTCGACGACGTAGCGACCGCGATTGGCTGCGGCAACGTAGGCCTGGCGTCTCAGATAGTAGTGCGCCACGTGGATTTCGTAGGAGGCGAGCAAGTTGCGCAGATAGATCATGCGCGCCTTGGCATCCGGAGCATAAGGGCTGTTCGGGTAGCGGCTGGTGAGCTGGGCGAACTCGTTGAAGGAGTCGCGTGCCGCACCCGGGTCGCGCTTGGTCATGTCCAGCGGTAGGAAGCGCGCGAGAATGCCTCGATCCCGGTCGAAGGACGACAGGCCCTTCAAGTAGTAGGCGTAGTCGACGTTCGGATGTTGCGGATGCAGACGAATGAAGCGGTCGGCGGCCGAGCGGGCTGCTTCCGGCTCCTGGTTCTTGTAATAGGCGTAGATCAGTTCCAGTTGCGCCTGCTCGGCATACTGGCCGAAGGGGTAGCGTGATTCCAGAGCCTTCAGCTTGCTACTGGCGTGGGAATAGTTCTTGTTCTTCAGGTCGATCTGGGCCTGCTGGTACAGCTCGGTTTCGCTCAGGCTCTCGTCGACCTTGATCTCCTTGGAGCCGCACGCAGCGGTCAGGACGAGAATGGCGATCAGCAGCAGGTGTTTCACGTGCATGGCGGGTTGCGTCCCTGTGACGGCCGGCTGTCGAGTACCGGGCCGTCCTGTTATGATGAGCACCCCGCATGAGCCGGGGCAAAGACGCAGTATTTAACCACAAGCGCGAAGCCGAAACCAAAGGCCGTGCCCCGCCGTATCGAGCATGTCAGAACCTACCGATAAAGCCATTCGGCTCCAGGCCGAAGTCCCCTACGAACTGGGCGGCCAGCGCCTCGACCAGGTCGCTGCGCAGCTGTTCAGCGAGCACTCCCGTTCACGTCTCGCCGCCTGGGTCAAGGACGGTCGCCTGACCGTCGACGGCGTTGCGCTGCGACCGCGCGACATCGTCCATGGTGGCGCCCTGTTGTCATTGGCCGCCGAGCAGGAGGCCCAGGGCGAGTGGGCCGCCCAGGACATCGAACTGGACATCGTTTACGAGGACGAGCACATCCTCGTGTTGAACAAGCCCGCCGGTCTGGTCGTGCACCCGGCTGCCGGGCACGCCGATGGGACCCTGCTCAACGCCCTGCTGCACCACGTGCCGGAACTGATCAATGTGCCGCGCGCCGGCATCGTCCATCGCTTGGACAAGGACACCACCGGTCTGATGGTGGTGGCCAAGACCCTGCAGGCGCAGACCCGCCTGGTCGAGCAGCTGCAGAGACGCAGCGTGAGCCGGATCTATGAGGCCATCGTGGTCGGCGTGATCATCTCCGGCGGCACGGTCGATGCACCCATCGGGCGTCATGGTCAGCAGCGCCAGCGCATGGCCGTGATCGAGGGTGGGAAACCCGCAGTCAGTCACTATCGGGTGCTGGAGCGCTTCCGCTCGCATACCCATACGCGGGTCAAGCTGGAAACCGGCCGTACCCACCAGATCCGCGTGCACATGTCTCACATCGGATACCCGCTGGTGGGAGATCCCGCATACGGCGGACGCTTCCGCATTCCGCCAGCGGCCAATCCGACGCTGATCCAGGCGCTCAAGGAGTTTCCGCGCCAGGCCCTGCACGCGCGCTTCCTCGAGCTGGATCATCCGGCCACGGGCGAGCGCATGAAGTGGGAGGCACCCTTGCCCGATGATTTCGTCTGGCTGCTCACCCTACTGCGGCAAGACAGCGAGGCCTTCGTCTGATGACCTCCTGGTTGACACCGGAGTGGCCTGTCCCCGCCAGTGTAAAGGCCTGCGTGACGACTCGTGCCGGTGGTGTCAGTGCGGCGCCCTTCGACAGCCTCAATCTCGGCGATCATGTCGGCGATGCCCCTGAGGCGGTTGCCGAGAACCGCCGTCGTCTGCGTGCCGCCCTCGGCTGCGAACCGGCCTGGCTGAGACAGGTGCACGGCGTGGAGGTGGTCCTGACCGATCCGTCGTTCACCGCCCAGGCGGATGCCTGCTGGACCGGCGAGCCGGGGATCGCCTGTTCAGTTCTCACCGCCGATTGCCTGCCGGCACTCTTCTGCGACCGTGCCGGCACCCGCGTGGCTGCAGCCCATGCCGGGTGGCGCGGGCTGTCCGGCGGCGTGCTCGAGGCAACCTTGGATGCCTTGGCCGTGGCGCCGGCTGAAGTGCTGGTGTGGCTGGGGCCGGCGATCGGTCCGGAGGCTTTCGAAGTCGGGCCGGAGGTCCGTGAGGCCTTCCTTGATCAGAGCTCCGAAGCGGCACAGGCCTTCGTGCCGAGTCGAAATCCCGGTCGCTTCATGGCCGACCTCTACCAACTGGCGCGTATCCGTCTGGGCGCATGTGGTGTCACCGCCGTCCATGGCGGGGGCTTCTGCACCTTCAGTGACCCTCGCTTCTACTCCTATCGCCGTGCGCCGCGCACTGGCCGCTTCGCCAGTCTGATATGGCTGGAAGCCCCCACCGCCTGAGGGCTTGTCCCCTTTAGTGCCTTATGGCGCGCAGGCTGGGCGGCTGACCTGTATCAATGTCATCTGCCTTGAATCCATGACAATCATCCTTATCTAAGCTTCATCTCAGCAGGTTTTATCGCAGGCGTGCCCGGTACGCCGGCCTGCTCTCATAGAAGGATGATTCCATGCGTATCGATCGTTTGACCAGCAAGTTGCAGCTTGCGCTTTCCGACGCCCAGTCCATCGCGGTCGGCCTCGATCATGCCGCCATCGAACCGCTGCACCTGATGCAGGCGCTGCTCGATCAACAGGGTGGTTCGATCAAGCCGCTGCTGATGCAGGTCGGTTTCGACATCAACGCTCTGCGCCAGGCCCTCACCAAGGAGCTGGATCAGCTGCCCAAGCTGCAGAACCCCACCGGCGACATGAACCTGTCCCAAGATCTGGCCCGCCTGCTCAACCTGGCCGACAAGCTGGCCCAGCAGAAGGGCGATCAGTTCATTTCCAGCGAGCTGGTATTGCTTGCCGCGCTGGACAACAGCACTCGCCTGGGCAAGGTTCTGCTTGGCCAGGGAGTGACCAAGAAAGCCATCGAGAACGCCATCAGCAACCTGCGTGGCGGTCAGACGGTGAACGACCCTAACGCCGAAGAAGCCCGCCAGGCGCTGGACAAGTACTGCATCGACATGACCGCACGGGCCGAAGAAGGCAAGCTCGACCCGGTGATCGGTCGCGACGACGAGATCCGTCGTACCATCCAGGTCCTTCAGCGGCGGACCAAGAACAACCCGGTGCTGATCGGCGAACCGGGCGTGGGCAAGACAGCCATCGTCGAGGGGCTGGCCCAGCGCATCGTCAACGGAGAAGTGCCGGACGGCCTCAAGGACAAGCGTCTGCTGGCCTTAGACATGGGGTCGCTGATCGCCGGTGCCAAGTTCCGCGGCGAGTTCGAGGAACGCCTGAAGGCCGTGCTCAACGAGCTCGGTAAGCAGGAGGGGCGGATCATCCTGTTCATCGACGAGCTGCATACCATGGTCGGTGCCGGCAAGGGCGAAGGGGCCATGGACGCCGGCAACATGCTCAAGCCCGCCCTGGCTCGTGGCGAGCTGCATTGTGTCGGCGCCACTACTCTGGATGAATACCGTCAGTACATCGAGAAGGACGCCGCTCTGGAGCGCCGATTCCAGAAGGTGCTGGTAGACGAGCCGAGCGAGGAGGACACCATCGCCATCCTGCGCGGCCTGAAGGAGCGCTATGAAGTGCACCATGGCGTATCCATTACCGATGGCGCGATCATTGCGGCGGCGAAACTGTCGCACCGCTACATCACCGATCGTCAGCTGCCGGACAAGGCCATCGACCTGATCGACGAGGCTGCCAGCCGTATCCGCATGGAAATCGACTCCAAGCCGGAGGAGCTGGATCGCCTGGACCGCCGCCTGATTCAGCTGAAGATCGAACGCGAGGCCTTGAAGAAGGAGACCGACGAGGCGACGCAAAAGCGTCTGGCCAAGTTGGAGGAGGAAATCGTCAAGCTCGAACGCGAATATGCCGATCTCGAGGAGATCTGGAAGTCGGAAAAGGCCGAAGTGCAGGGCTCTGCGCAGATCCAGCAGCAGTTGGAGCAGGCCAAGACCGATCTGGAGCTGGCGCGCCGCAAGGGCGACCTGAACCGCATGGCCGAGCTGCAGTACGGCGTCATTCCGGATCTGGAGCGCAAGCTGGCCAGCGCCGCCAGCCATGAGCCGCATGAGAACCAATTGCTGCGCAATCGGGTAACCGACGAGGAGATTGCCGAAGTCGTATCCAAATGGACCGGAATCCCGGTATCCAAGATGCTCGAGAGCGAGCGCGAGAAACTGCTGAAGATGGAGGGCCTGCTGCATCAGCGGGTCATCGGTCAGAACGAGGCCGTGACCGCCGTGGCCAACGCGGTTCGTCGTTCTCGTGCCGGTCTCGCCGATCCCAACCGGCCGAGTGGCTCCTTCCTCTTCCTCGGTCCGACCGGTGTGGGTAAGACCGAGCTGTGCAAGGCTCTGGCCGAGTTCCTCTTCGACACCGAGGAGGCGATGATTCGCATCGATATGTCCGAATTCATGGAGAAGCATTCCGTGGCTCGCCTGATCGGAGCGCCTCCGGGATATGTCGGTTACGAGGAAGGCGGCTACCTGACCGAGGCGGTCCGGCGTAAACCCTATTCCGTGGTGCTGATGGACGAGGTGGAGAAGGCTCACCCGGATGTCTTCAACGTTCTCCTGCAGGTATTGGAAGACGGTCGTCTGACCGATAGCCATGGGCGTACCGTTGACTTCAAGAACACGGTGATCGTGATGACCTCCAACTTGGGCTCGGCACAGATCCAAGAGCTGGCGGGCGATCGCGAGGCCCAGCGTGCAGCGGTAATGGATGCGGTGAGCCATCATTTTCGGCCGGAATTCATCAACCGGATCGACGAGGTGGTGGTATTCGACCCGCTGGCTCGCGAGCAGATCGCCGGTATCGCCGGGATCCAGCTCAAGCGTCTGCGCCAGCGCCTGGCCGAGCGTGATCTGACCCTAGAGCTTTCCGACGAGGCTTTGGACAAGCTGATCGCGGTGGGCTACGACCCGGTCTATGGCGCGCGTCCGCTGAAGCGGGCGATCCAGCGCTGGATCGAGAACCCGCTGGCGCAGCAGATCCTCGCCGGTCAGTTCGTACCGGGCACGAAGATCTCTGCCAAGGTGCAAGGCGACGAAATCGTCTTCAGTTGACGGTGCGCTCCCCCTGGCCTCCAGGGGCCAGGGGGAGAAAAACAAGTGGTTGCCGCAAAAAGCATTTTTCGAGGGTTGACAGGCGCTCAGGAAGTCTTAAAATGCGCGCCACTGCAACGGTAACGGATATTCGTGGTCTGGCGCAGATTAGGAAGTGAAACGTTCCGCGATAGCTCAGTCGGTAGAGCAAATGACTGTTAATCATTGGGTCCCTGGTTCGAGTCCAGGTCGCGGAGCCAGCTTTCAGACGGGGTATAGCGCAGTCCGGTAGCGCGCCTGCTTTGGGAGCAGGATGTCGGGAGTTCGAATCTCTCTACCCCGACCACTTCTTAACCAAGCTATATGGGTCGTTAGCTCAGTCGGTAGAGCAGTTGGCTTTTAACCAATTGGTCGTAGGTTCGAATCCTACACGACCCACCATATTTACTACCGCACCGTGCAAGACGGTGTGTCGTTCGACCTGACAGTAGGTCGTTAAAAGTGCAGCCGATCCCTTGCGCTTCCCATGGACGATCCTAGTCCAAACCCTGCGTTAATCCTCACTTATCTCTGACGCTCAGACCTCACAGCTGTCTTCACGGCGAAACCTAGCCGTTTCCTCCCATGATGTCAAATTGGGAGCGTCAAATTGTCGTCATCGTTTTTTTTTACCGACGAGCGCCATCGCCACTCGGGTATCGGCCCAAATGCGGCGGTTCTATCGTTTTGGTATGACTAGACTTTCGTCTCATTCTCGCTTTCCACGCGCGCAGCCGGCTCCGCCCACGCTAATCGTCCGATTCGCGGGTATCGGCGTCGCTACCGGGGAGGCGAGCGATTAGCGGCTGGGAGGTTGTGCTTCCAGCCGGAATAGACCGGCCTGACTGCGGCGCGAGGCGCTGTGTGGCTGACTCGTCTCACGCCTCACGGCGCGGACCAGTCGGGCGAGCTGGAGCGCCGGCAGGGGCTGACGGAGCGCGGCGCCGCGTTCGAGGTCTGCTTCCAGCCGTGAGGGTTGTGGCCCGCAGGGTGGTTCGTCGCGAGACGGTACGGCGCCGGCTGCCCAGGGCCTGAGTCGCTCGATATCGTCGGGATCCGGAGCCGGAATCAGAGTCGTCGGGGCAGGCTCTCCTTCGCGTTCCGGGGCCTTATCAGTCCGCTCGCTCTGCGCCGGTGGAGCGCTCTCGACAGGGGGCTCGGTTGCCTCGATAGCCGTGCGAGCCTGCCCCTCCGGACGGGTGGCCATCTCGTCTTGGGTGCTCTGCCACAGCTTCGCCAGGTGCCGCTCCAGGTGTTGTTCCAGATGCTGTTCCACCTGATCGGCGATCAGTTGCGGAATGCGGGCAATGGCCTGATTGAGCTGTTCCAGGATCGACGGCCAGGCTGACGGCACCGGTTCTGCTGCCGTCCTGGGCGGCTGGGTTTCCGGCGAGGCAGCCGGGGGTTCGGCTCGGCCGTGATCGACGCCAACCTTCTCCACCGGAGCCCGTTTCGGCTCTTGGACCGTCGGGTCGATGTTCTGGACCACCCGTTTCGGTGGTCGCCGATCCCGTGCTTGACTACAGCCCTCCAGCAGCGCCCGCATCTGCTCCTGGTCCGGCTCGATATAGCCCATGGTTGTGCTGACATTGGAATGATTCAGCACCTTCATGGCCAGGTGTATGTCGCGCTCCGGCCGGCGCATCAGCTCCGTGGCCAGGGTGTGCCGGCAGCGGTGGGGCGTCAGCTTCGTGCCGATCTTCTCGCTGATCTTGGTGAAGATCGCCTCTACCTGGTTGAGGTTCATGGTCCGCCGTTTGTAGTGCGGCGAGAACCGATTCACGTTGAAGAGTTGATCTTCGGTCTGGAAGCCTGCGGCGACGGCCCGGTTCACCAACTGCTGCAGGTGGGTGTACAGCGTCGCGGTGGCGGGAACCATGAATTCGCGGTGAGTCTTCTCGGTGTCGCCGCGAATCAGCAGCGTGCGTTTCTGTAGGTCGACATCGGCCAGTCTGAGGCAGAGCAGGGCGTTCAGGCGGATCCCCGTGTGGACGAAGGTCTCGAACACGGCGAGCCAGAACCAGGCCGGTGTCACGGGGGCACGTCCGTGAAAGCGCTCGTACTCGACCTGTTGCTCCAGCCACCGGCGGGCGGCCTCGATCGCCTCGTCCGTGACCGTCTTTTTCTTGCGCTGGGCGACGCGCAGCCGGGTCTTCTTGAAGGGATTGTCCTCAAGCCGTTTCTGCTGGATCAGATGACGGAACAGGGTGCACAGGTGCGAGCTATAGGTGTTCCAGCTGCGTTTCGACAAGCCCTTGTCGACCTCGAAGCGGCGCCATTGGAGCACCATTTCATAGGTGACGCTATCGACTTCCGGATCGTGGCCGAGGAACCGCTGCAGCGCCCGGACCGAGGCCCGGTACGTCGTCAGCGTGGCCTCCCGCAGGTCGTTGGTCTGGGCATAGAGGTCGGGTAACTGCCCCAGACGAAGGCTCATTGCCCGTTCGCCAGCGCGTCGCCCTCGAGGAGGCGAAGACTCGGGTTGTCGTAGGCCGTCTGGGTCAGGACCCGGCTCGGCTCTTCGAGCAGGTAGCCCTTGAGGGGGCGCGACTTCCGTGGGCCGACCACCTCGCAGGTCCAGATGTTCAGGTTCCCGGTCTTGCGATGGCACTTCAGCTTCTCGAAGGCGCGTTGTACCAGTTGCCAGCTCTCCAGATTCCGCCCCTTGGCTTCCGGCTGCAGCTCGGGGTGCTCCAGCGCATAGCGTTTGAAGATCTCCGGACTGACCAGCAGGACCGTGCCGGCGACGGTGTGGACCCGTGCCTTGGCGTCGTTGATCACCAGCTTGCGGGTCTGGATGCCGGTTCGGACCCAGTCGAGGAATTGCTGACCTAGCGAACTGGGATCGCTGGATGGGGTAGGCGTCGAGATGGTGGTTTCGGCGGGGGACTGGGCGGCGATCGGCGTCTCAGAGGGTACAGCGGCGATATCGGACATCATGGGGACAGCGGTGTCTTTGTGACAGATAGGTGACACTGTACCTGATGGCGAAACGGCATCATTGAGTAATCCGAGGAGTTCGTCGATGCCGTCGTCCTCTGCCGGTGGCGATGCTGGCGGGGTCGAGGGGGCGGCCGGGACCGTCGTGACGGCGGTGGTGGCCGTAGTCGCTATGCCCGGCGCCGTCGGCTGAGGCGCTTCGGGACCGGCCGAAGGCGAAGGGAGGGGCGCGGCGATGTTCGGTGTCGGCACCTCGGCTTTCGGGGCGGTCTCCTCGCTGCCCAGCACCGTCACCGTCCCGCCGTAGGGCTCCGGCCGCTCGTTCGCGACCTTCCAGATCAGCGCTGGGGCGATCTTGAGGACCGTGAACTCGTTCACCCAGCCGCGGCCGTTGTTCACCTGGATCTTCCAGATCGCCTTGTCCTGAGCGTTGGTCTGGATGATGGCCTGGTCCTGGAGCAGGTTGAACATCGGGGCGTTACTGCTGGGGATGCCTTCGATGCCCTGGGACAGCAGATGGGCGCGCAGGTGGTCGGTGGCGTTCTTGCTCACCAGCCACAGGGTGTCCTGGGTCAGCCAGCCATCCGAGGGGCCATCGGGCTGGTTGAGCTTGAACCGGTCGGCGATCAAGACGCGCAGACCGTCCGCCAGCTGTCGCTGCAGCGATTGCTTCGGCGCCGCCAGAGCCCGGGCGGGATTGCCGCCCAGCTCCTGGGCGACGCTGGCCTGGTCGGCTTGGGTGACGATCTCGCCGAGGATGCCGGCATGCTCGTACTGCCCGGCCAGGCTGAACAGCAGTTGCGACCAGAGCTCCGGAAAGCCGCTGAGCCAGTCCAGCACCGGCCGGGTCAGCACGTGGGGAGCGAGCAAGGCGGCTGCGGCGCTGTGCAGGCGGTAGTCCCGGTCCTTCACGTAGCGGAAGCGGTAGGGCTGGGACAGGGGACCATGCCAGGGATGCCAGGGCTTGCCGTCCAGACCCTCGATCTGCACGTCCACCGCGATCTTGCCGAGGTCGTGTAGCAGCGCCCCGTAGGCCGCGGCGGCCGACCAGGCCTCGGCCTGGGCTGCCTGCGACTCGGGCGGTGCGCCGATCGGCAGCAGGTAGGTCTGCCGGATCTTCAGGGCATAGGCGACGATCTCCAGGCCGTGATCGAGCATCCCGCCGGCATAGGCGTGGTGGTGGTTCTCCGAGGCAGGTAGCTGCTGGACCAGCGCCGCGTAGCGCTCCAGGGGGTCGGTGTAGAGCGAGGCGAACTGCTTGCGGGAGAGCGAGGTGCGCTGCCAGATGTTCTCCAGCAGCTTGCGGCGGCGTGGGGTATTCAGCAGGGCGGCGGGGCGCTCCGGGGTGAGGTAGCCGGACGGCGCCGCCGGTGTACTGGAGGCGGTCGGGCTACCCCGCCGGCGGAAGATCGAAAGCATGGCACTGCTCCAGGAACGGATCGTGGCGCAGGGTTGTGCGGGATCGGGCGGGGGCCGGGCAACGAAGAATCGGATTTCGGACGGCGACGATTAAGTGGCGGAATGGCATCACCATCCGCGATCGCATCGACGGAACGCGTTCGGACCGCTGCCGGTCTCGCCAGGCCGACGACTGACCTAGCCATCCCCCCCAGGGCCGCTACCTTCAGTTCGAGCCGCGCCCACTCGGAGGCTTTCTCTCCATGAACAAGTGGTGAAGGTGGAAACGGATGGCCTGGATGGCTGGACCGTAAGAATGAACGGGATTCCCTCTGCCTGAGATCATGACCATGACCGTCAACGAACTGATTGCCTGCCTGCAGGCCTTGCCCGAAGACGTTCGGGAATTGCCGGTGGCGACCGGGCTGACCTATCTGGAAACTGTCGAGGAGCCGCCTGTCGTGCGATATCGGGATCGGCAAACCAATGCGCGGATGCCGGCGGAGCAGTCCCCCGACAGCAATCTCGAGCGGGTGTTATCCCTCTGATGTTTGGTAAACCGCTTGCAAGACTCCCTGCATGGATACCTGGGGCTTGTAGGGTGGCTGACGGAAAATCACCTGACTTCGACGAAGTCAATGAGGGAAGTTGGAGCGGGCGCTCTCGAACTTGGGGGCTTTGCATGGAGCTTTGGGGGAAAAAAGAAGCCGCCGGGAAACGGCGGCAAAGGCAAGCACAACACCAAGCCTTTGACTCGATCACACAGAATCAGTTCCATGCGTCAGTGTCGATACTGGCCGAGTAGGTTGCGTTAGTTGCTTCCGCTTCACACTGGCTCGGAATCTCTGTGATAAGTCGACCATTTGTGTCGAAGGTAATGATCTGGCCCACTCCGCCTGGCACGAATCGCTCGCCTGGTGTGCGGGTGAAACCTCTTGAGAGGCGATTAGGGTTTGCCCTGTTCGCGATGAGCCCTCCCGATCAGCATGGTCTCCGCCGGTGATAGAGATCGGCCTGCTAACCGAGAGGAAACCTCATGAATCATGACGATGTGCTCGAAAATCGTGCCCAACTGCTCGACGCTAAACCCGCGGATGATCTCCCCCGTTGTCCGGAACATCTGCTGTTTGCGTTGAGGGACAAACACCATACATTCTCACTGGATATCGTGACGCTGTTGCAGTGCTTGCAATGGGCTGAGCAGGAGGGAGGGATTCCAGAGTTGCCGGTAGAATGGTGGGAGAACGTGCTCCGGCGTTATCCGCTTTCGGTGTGTGGGTGAAGGAGAGTTTTAATCTTGAATGTTTACAAAGTGAGAGTGTCCGATCAGAAGGGAAAGCCCATTGATCGGACAGATTTTGAAGAGGATACGAAAAGACTAGCTCCCTGGTATGTCGATGGTCGAGACACGCAGTTTGCTGTGTGTCCGGCCTGTGATAATCCAATAGAGATCGTTGGGCTTTATCATTTGCCTCCGAATATCAACAACCCTTATGGGCGGCACTTTGCTAGGGATGTGGGTGGCTTGGCTAAGGCGAACGAAGAGGCAAGAGAGGACTGCCCTTATTTCAATCCCAGGCAGCATGACAAAGGGGCTCGGAAGAGAAGCGTCGATGGCGTTCCTAAAAAGATTCTTGAATTGCTAATTGATCAATTCGATCGGGTGATTTTCGCCATTGAAGAGTGCACCGGACTGAAGCTTTCGGAAAACTTTATTATTTCAATGTTAGAGCGATATCGAGGCGAGAGGGGCTATCTGTACACCGGGGCAACGCTGATGAATGTGCCCTGGATTTTTGCCTATATGTCGGATGGGCGCTCACTATATGGGCAATTAGTGGCAGGAAATCCGGAGCTAGTTAAGAGCCTCTCTGCTCTCGTACCCGGCGCGGATACTGATTCTGGGCGTCTTCTCAAGAAAGTCTTGCCTTCAGGTAAGAGTGCCTATATTACCCCAACAGTCTGTTTTCTCGATCATCGAGTACGGCCTAAGGAGGATTCTGGGGTGCTCGAGACCATGATCATGGTCGTTACCGAGGGCGGGAAAGATATTTATCGTCAAGTGATTGAGTTCAATTATCAGCACTTCAGTTGGCTAATAGGCCTGCCGGCAGATCATCCCAAGCGAAGGTTGGAGTTGGTTACTCTTGCAAAGCAGAGGTTAGGTGATTTGCTGTAATTCTCTGATGGGGGTGTACTTGCTTCATCCCCTTTCCCTTTCCGCCAATAGGCGGCCCTTTCAGGTAAGGCACTTACCCTTGTGATCCATTCCATTCTCCCTTCCCATTCCTTTGGGCTCTGAGCCATTTTCCTTTTGTCTGTGGAAGTTATTGGGTTGTGTGGTTTTATTAAAACTGTAGCAACTTTATATGCGCTTTTATAGTTCGGATACTTGCGGGTAATAGTTGCTGGGTGTATAAGTAATATCAGAGTGGTATATTCTCTGGACTGGAGGCACCTCATGAAAGGATCGAACGGCAACGAAAGTATGGCCCTGCGACTCGGTCGCGGGCTTGGTCGCATGGCGGCTCCGGTCGTGGCGATGGAGGTCCGTTTTTGGGGGCTGCTGGCCAAGGTCGGAGCACCACTGCCGCTGCTGAATCTGCTCAAGCGGATCGCTCGCCTAGCCGCTGTGGCAGCCATTGCCATGGCCTCCGTCCAATATCTGTTCCCCGTTCTGGTGTTCCTGTTTGCTCTGTATGCGGTTTGTGCTCTGTCAAGCTCATCTAATGAAGTTAAAAAGTCATCGCAGCCTAATGGTAATGCCCGAATCTATATGAGTGCTGGGTTTGAGGAAGAGGGCTGGCGAGATGGTGTCTGGGGATATGGGTATTACGATAAAGATGGAGTGAAGTGGTAAGTGCCGGACTTTCCACCTCACTGTATATGTAGCGCCTAGCTATTTGGTCACGAATCTTTAATTCTTGAGCTGACCGCGCTGGTTACGCTGCTTTGCACTTGTTGCCCCGGAATACTGCTTGCCGATTGTGCTGATTTAGAACCGGCTCCGAGCCCTTCCAATACGCCACCAACGCGATGTCCCGCCCAGCTCAAGGCGGCCACCCAGAATGTCGGCAGAATCAGAAACATCGCCCCCATCACGTAGTTGAGCAACATATCCCCCTGCATATTACCCAGGCCGATGATCGGATCGAAGTTGGCATGGGGCGCCGTGTTGCCGATAGGCGAGGCGTTGCTCGCGTTGTAGATCCCGTTGCCATACAGCGCATCCATCACGGTGCTGTCCACCCAGCGGGCCAGCTGCAGCCAGAAGTCCACGAAGATCAGCGCGAACTGGGCGAAGGTCAGCGTCATGGCCGTCTCCAAGCTGTAGGTGCCCAGTACCAAGACGAAGGGGATGCAGATGATCAGGGCCATCTTCAGGAAGGCCATCGCCATCGGTGCCGCCTGACGCACGCTGTCCATCGCCGGGAAGTAGGCCATCGAGCCGACGGCCTGGCCGAGACCGGCGGCCACCCGGGACAGGTCGCCATACACCGAGCTGCCGACTTGGCCGCCGTAGTCGGCGTACACCTGGCCCTGGGTCAGGAGCTGCTTCTTCGGCGAGACCAGATCGCGGATCACCGCATCGTTGACCTCGTCCTGGGACAGGAAGTGGGCCCACTTGGCCAACTGGGTCAGGGTATCGGGTTGCACCTGTTTCAGCAGACGATCTTGCAGCCCTATCCCGGCATCACTCCACCACTGTTTGCAGGTCGGGTAGCCGCCGCCGCCCGTGGTCTGGGCCAGGCCCGCATCCCGGGTAGCGTCATACGGCCAGGCCACCCGCGGGGTATGGGCGCGGAACCCGGAGAAGCCGTCGTCGTAGTAGCCGCTGGTGGTCAGGAAGAACTTCGAGCCGATCCAGCTGACGTCCGCGAGTTGCTCCCGGCTCAGGCTGGGCTGGGTCATGAACAGCTTAGCCCGGGCGCGGGCGTAGCAGTCGTTGGTGAAGTCGGCGACCTCCTGGGCGAGCAGGGGATCGCCGATGCGGTTGGCATTCACCTCCATGCGTAGCTGCTGCAGATCCAGGCCGCAGGGAATCGCCGCCACCGAGGCGGCCGTAACCGCTTTGGACAGCGCGTGGACGAACATCCACCATAGCGGCACCTGGGCGCTCTGGCCGTTGAGCGTGCTGAAGGCAGTGCTCCAGCCGGTCTCGGCGGGCTTGGGCGAGCTGTACTGACACTGCTCGGAGCGGGTCCGGTCGTACTGGATCGTCGAGAAGCTGACCGTGCCGGCCGGGATGAGACCGAGCATGATGACCAGCATCCCCACATAGAAGCGGTTCTCCACCCGGGCGAGGGCCAGCGCGCCCTTGTTGCCCTCGTCCGCGCCCTCGCCACGGGCCCGCAGCCATTCCTGGACGACGATCGCGAGGAACGGTGCCGCGAACAGGCCGCTGTCGCCGATCATGTTCCAGATGCTGCCATTGATCAGCCAGCCGACCAGGGTGAGGTAATACTCCAGGTAATCGTTGGTGAAGAGTTCCATGGCAGGGGCCTCAGACGGTGCCGGCGTGGCGTAGCTCGAAGAGCAGGAGGGTCATAATCACCAGCAGCTCGCAGCGCCACAGCCGCCAAGCGTCGCGGTCGGGGTTCTGCCGGCGCAACCGGGTGCGGATCGGCCACCAGAGGGCGGCGAGGAGGCCGTACAGCGTCAGGCGCCAGGCCAGCAGCGCTCCGGCATGCAGGTCGGCCCAGCGGCGGTAGTGCTCCAGGTCGCCGAAGATCCGGGCGGCCAGCAGGGTTAGGCCGAGGGCTAGTCCTACGGTCAACACAAACGGCCAGAGCAGTCGCCAGGCGATGCGCAGGCCGCGCCGGCCGTAGCCCAGCACACGGCGGGGCAGGGCGGCAGGGCGGGTGAGGGAAGTCGGGTGATCCATGGTCATTGGCTCTGGTTGGTTTTCTCGATGCGATCGAGGCGGTTGGGCAGCGGGTCGCCCTGGAACACGCCTTTGGAGGCGCTGCGGCGGGCGCCGGCGCGCTCGAGGATTGAGGTGGGCGAGTTACTGGCCAGGGAGCGGCGCAACTCCAGCTCGGTGCGCAGGTTGTCGATCTGCTGCTGCAGGTGGTCGTTTTGGGTGCTGATCGTCTGCTGGGCGACGTCGTTGACCGCCACGTTGGGCTCCTGGCTACCGGCCAGCATCGTGCGCTGCAGGAGCAGGGCCTTGCCCAGCACGTCTGAGAGCGCCACCTCGGAGGCCAGACGCTTGGCCAGGATGTCCTGGTCGTGCTCGGTGCGCAGGGCCTCCACCACGCCACGGGTGACGGGCAGCGATTCGCTGCTGGCGGTGGCCAGGTTCTCCGGAGTCAGCGGTTTGCTGCCGGCGATGAGCTGCTGCAGGGCCTGGAGCTTGGCGTCGTAGGTCTCCTGGATGATCGGCGTCAGCCCGGCCCCGGCGCTCGTGACGGTCTTCTGGCAACTGTTGCAGGTCTGCTGCTGTTGCTCGCCGAGCACCCGGGTGGCGAAGCTCGAAGCCGCCTGCGGCGTCGGCCAGGTGCTGCAGACCATGCCGCCGTTGCACGAGGCGCCGCCGGTCGAGCCGGTATCGGTCGGTGCGCGCCCGGTGAGCAGGTTGTAGCCGGCCCGGGTGACGTCGCCGACGACCCGGATGGGCGGCTGGCCGACGCCACCGGCGCGTTGGCCGCCGACCCAGGTCACCCCGTTGTCGTTGCCGTCCGCCTCGGCCTGGGCCACGGCGGAAACCGCGTCCGTGCTGCTGGTGAGCGCCTGGGTCATGGCCTCGCCCTCGGCCAGCTTGTTCCAGCCGGTCTTGCCGCGGGTGACGTCGATCATCTTGTCGGCGATGGCCCGGCAGGTGGTCTTGGAGCGGTCGAAGTCCAGCCGTGCCTGCAGGATGCCGTTGGTGATGAGGTTGTAGAGCGCCGGGTTGGAGCGCTGCAGGATGAGCCCGGGTAGCGAGGCGACCGCGCTGGTGGCGTTGGTCAGCACGCTGGACATGATTGTCTGGAAGCCCGAGGTCGCGCCGTTGAGCTGGTTCTGCAGGGTGTTGGTCAGGCTCATGTTTCCGCAGACCAGGTTGTTGTTCCAGCCGCCGCCGATGGCGATGCTGTCCATGTTGCCGGCACTGCCCATGGTCACGGCGTTGCCGCCACCGATGCTGTAGAGCACGTCGTCGCCGATGACGCTGCCCTGCTTTTCCAACTGGAGGGAATCGGCGGCCGTGGCCAGGGTACTGCTCAGGCCGACGACGAGGCCGACCGCTCGGGTGATGCGTTTCATGGAGTGCTCCTGTCGGGGGAGGTCATTGGAAGTCGGTGCTGCCGAGGAAGGTCTGGCCGACCCGCTTACAGCAGGCATAGGGGCGCCAAAGCGCCCAGGCATAGCTACCGTCCGGGGACTCGGCGTGCGACTCCCGTTCGGGAAAGACGGCGCAGGACTGGCTGAGCTCCGGGCTGAGTCGCTGCCACTGGCCGGTCGAGGCGTCGCTCTCCTTCAGCGCCCCGGCCGGCCAATAGCCGTCCTTGGCCTTGGCCAGCAGCGAACGGTAGACGTGGGGCTGTCCCGAGCGGGTGGTGATGTCGCCGGCTCGTTGGGCGATCACCGCGGCGGTCTTGTAGTCGTCGGCCTGATGCAGCGAGCCGCTGCGCGGGTAGAGGTTGCCCCACAGGTTGCCGGACAGCGTGCTGCCGATCTCGCGCCGCCCCGGGATCAGGGATTCCGGATAGACCATCTCCGGCAGGCCGTAACGCCAGGCCAGGACATCGAGGTTGCTGAGGAAGTAGGGAACGAAGGGCGTGGACGCCCCCGGGCAGGCATAGCCGAAGGAGCGGGCGAATTGGCGGAAGAGCGCCGCGCCGGGATGGCCGATGACGTCGGCCTCCTTGAACTTGGCGAGGTTGTTTTCCCCGACGTGGTTGGTCGTGCCGTCCCCGCCGGCCTGGGCCAGCGGCGTCGGCAGCCCCAGGACGGACATCTCGCTCCAGGGATTGTCGCCGGTGTTCGCATAGCTCGAGACGACGGCATCGGGCACGTAGTGCCGGACCTTAACCGAGGTCTTGACCGAGCAGCCGAACGGGGTGCAGAGCAGCCAGTAGCAGATCCCGACGATGCGGTACTGCAGGCAGTCCGGCGCCATCACCGAGGCGGTGATCGCCGCGGTATTGGTGCCGGCGGCTGCCGGCAGGGCGACGGCGAGCAGCGCCGCGGCCAGCGGACGTCGGGTCATGGCCGCCCCTCCCGCTGCCGATATTCGTCGATGCGGGCCAGGGCCTGGTTCACGTCGGTCTCGCCATAGACCACGTAGCGGCGATCGACCACGACCGCCGGCAGCTTCTGCACCCCGACGCTCCAAGCTTCGACCAGGCCCTGCTGGGCGGTGGCCAACTCCTGTCCCCAGCGGGCGCCGTCAGATCCCTGCAGGCGCTGCCGGAGGGCCAGCGCGGCCTGCGCCGGATCGGTCGGCAGCCCGGCGGACAGCTTCGCCTCGAGGCGCTCGCCGGCATCCAGCTGGATCAGCCGAACGCCCGGGGGCAGCGACAGGGGATGGGCGCTATCGGTGATCGCCCAGGCCTCGGCGCGGGCCGAAGCCACGGTGCTAGCCTGGATCAGGAGCAGCAGGGGCATAAACAGAAGGATCCGGCGGGGCCGGGTCGGTGGGCGAAGGGCGGGGCGTCGAGAGGGCATGGGCAGTACCTGAAGGCGGAGTCCGGTACAGCACAGCGGATTGCGGCGGGGGCGTCAGCAGGAAACCCTAATTGGGTCGGAAAGGATTAATGGAGCGGAGGGCGGGGAGGCGGACCTGTCGGTTCCATACGGTGTGACCGGCAAGTTCCGACCCAGACTGTGTGAAAACGCCGGTCTCGCCTAGAGTTGCTGAAGCGACGTCAGCGGGGGCGACGTATGAAGCGATTCATCGAGGAAGCGAGCCGGACCCAAGTCAGCTTGTTGCCTGAGTGCCTGGATGACTTCATCACCGAAGACAACCCAATCCGGGTCGTCGAAGCCTTCGTCGAACAACTCGACCTTACGGCGCTGGAGTTCGACGGAGTGATCCCAGCGGCAACCGGTCGGCCGTCCTACCACCCTGCAGTACTGCTGAAGATCTACCTCTACGGTTACCTCAATCGCATCCAGTCCAGCCGGCGCCTGGAGCGCGAATGTCAGCGCAACCTTGAGTTGATGTGGCTGTCCGGACGACTCGCGCCGGACTTCAAAACCATCGCCGATTTCCGTCGTGACAACGGCAAGGCCATTCGCAATGTTTGCCGGCAGTTCGTCGTGCTCTGCCGCCAGCTCGATCTGTTCTCCCAGTCGCTGGTGGCCATCGA